>CANOWY010000013.1 GCA_947571135.1 uncultured Mycoplasmatota bacterium | reverse complement strand
GTCTAACAAGTATAGATGAAAGTAAAGTACATGAGATTCCGATTAAATTTGGACTCAAAAATACAAGTGATGAGAATGCAGGAGAATGTACAACACCAATGAATGAAGATAAAACCCAAGGACTTTCTGGAGAAAGTGGCGCATGTAAGATTGGAGACTATATGACACCACCAGCGTTTATCACAATGGGAACGAATGGGTTATGGGTAGGAAAGTTTGAGACAGGATACAAAGGAGCAACGAGTACGACTGCTGCTCAAGTAAATGCATCTGATTCAACTAAAATCCAAATCAAACCGAATGTATATAGTTGGAGAAATATACAACTAGTAAATGCTCATCTAGCAAGTTACAATTACAAAAGAGAATTAGATAGTCATATGATGAAGAATACAGAGTGGGGAGCAGTTGCCTATTTACAACACTCAAAATATGGTTCTTCTACAAGTGTAAGAATTAACAACAATAGTGCCTATATAACTGGATATGCAGCAAAAAATGAACCAACATGTGGCTTTACAGGAAAAAATGAATTGTGTAACATTAATGAGAGTACAAATTTAGGTATAGATGGAACAAATACATATAATTATAAAAATGTATTAAGTCAAGTAGCAAGTACAACTGGAAACTATACAGGAATTTATGATATGAGTGGAGGGGCTTCTGAGTATGTAATGGGTATTCTTCTAAATTCAGACAATTCATTTCCATTAAGTGGTAGAGATAGTGAAAATAATTCAGGATTTAATGGCCCTTATAGTGTCGGTGGCTCTTTAACAACTGGAATTGATTATCCCTCTACAAAATATTATGATAGTTATACCTATGTTAGTGGCACAAACACGCAAAAATATCAACGTAGAATCTTAGGGGATGGAACAGGAGAAATGGGACCGTTTGCATTTGTGAAATCAGGAGCAAATAATGTTCAAGTGCATTCATGGTATAATGATGAAACTTGGTTTGTCTCAGAAAATTATCCTTGGTTTAGCCGTGGATCAAGTATATGGTATGGTACTAATGGAGGAATAACGAGTTTTTTAGGCTCAACTGGGCCTGGTAATGCTTTCCGTATAGTTTTAGCAATATGATAAAATTAAAAGAAATACGTAAATCTTGTAATATGACCCAAGAAAAAATTGCAAAATTAATAGGAATCACACAACAACAATATTCTAGATACGAAACCAATACCAATAAAATACCTTTAGAAATGTTTTTAAAAATATTGAATGTGTGTCATTATAAATTTGTACTTATAAAAGAAGAATAAGATTATTGTTAACGCAATAGTTTTTTTCTTATTTCTAGAAACATATAATTGTATAGGTGAAGCATATGCATCTTTATAAAACTATGAAAAATTTTTTGATGGATTATGACTATTATATTGATATTTATGATAATAAAATTCATGTATTTAATTATATTGATATTTTAAAACTAAATGATGAGGAAATTATTTTAGTTATGGCTACTTTTACATTAACATTAAAAGGAAATTCTTTTGCCGTAAAGCGTTTAGAAAAGAGAGAAATATTAATTGAAGGTGTTTTAGAAGATGTGAGGTTTACTAGATGAAAATAAATCATTATGTTTATATAAAATGTAGAGTACGTAATCAAAATCGAATTTTAGTGAAGTTGTATAAAAATAAAGTTAATGTTTATGATGTAATTAAAAAAGAGGATGAAATTTATTTAAAGGTTTTGGCAAGTGACTATGAAAGAATCAAAAAAGAGATTGTAACAGCAAAATTTTATTATGTGGGTGAAAGTGGTTTTTATCGAGTGAGAAGATGGATAACGCCATTAAAGATACTGGCAGTATTTTTATTTCTATTTTTAACTAATTTATTTTCTAATGTGATTGTAAAAGTAAATGTCATTCATTCTAACAAAGAAATACGTGAACTAGTAAGTAAAGCCTTGGATAATGAAGGTATTCACGTTTGGAGTTTAAAAAAAGATTATAAAGCACTTCAGGATATTAAGGATAAGATCTTAACTACTTATAAAGATCGTTTAGAATGGTTAGAAATTGAAAGCGTAGGTATGACGTATGTTGTTCGAATTGAAGAACGCATTCAAAATCATTTTAGCGAGGAAAATAAGTATTGTCATATAGTGGCTGATAAAAGTGGTATTATTGACAATATTACAAGTACTAAGGGTGAAATTGTTGTTCATGAAGGGCAGTATGTAAAAGAAGGAGATATTTTAATTAGTGGTGAAATTAAATGGAATGAAGAAGTAAAAAATAACGTTTGTGCCAGTGGCAATGTTTATGCAGAAGTATGGTATGAAACACATGTTACATTACCAATTGATTATATTATTAAAACAAGAACAGGCAAGAAACGTTTAAATTTTAGTTTAGAATCGGATACAGGAAAATACAAAATATTAAGAAGTCGTCTTGGTACTTATGAAGAGGAAAGCAAGGTTTTGTTTCGCTTCTTTAACTTTACCTTCTATGTAGATACTGAATATGAAACGATAGAAGAGAAAAATGAATATGATTTAAATTCTGGAATGAATAAGGCTTTAGAATTAGCAAATCAAAAAATTCAGGCTAAGTTTCAGGAAGGAGAAAAAATAAAAGTACAAAAAGTTTTGAAAAATAGTATAAATGATAGTACAATAGAGATGGATATATTTTATTCCGTTATAGAAAATATTTCTCAAGTAGAGGAGTATTCTATAACAATAGAAGAAGAGGGAAGTTAGATGATTGTAGATACTTTATCTGGTGCTATTCAAGATATATGGCCAATGCTTGTTATATTTTTGGTAGTCATTATTGCTATTCGTATTTCGTATATAAAAATTAATCATGAAAGATTTATTTTTTATAAAGAGTTTTTGAACTTGATTTTCATTATATATGTGTTGTTATTATTTCAACTTTTAACAAGTACAGAAATGAATACGAATAGTGGGTTAAATATTGTTCCTTTTACAGAAATTTTTCGTTATGAAATCGGAAGCAAACTTTTTGTTTTTAATGTGATTGGCAATATTGTTATTTTTATTCCTTTTGGATATTTTGTTTCAGGATATGTAAAAGCCAGTAAAGTATCACATATTTTGTTTATTAGTGTGATTACGAGTTTAACTGTAGAGTTGGTGCAGTTGCAAATTGGACGCTCTTTTGATATTGATGATATATTATTAAATGTTACAGGAAGTATAATTGGTTTTTTATTGTTTATCGGTCTTACGGCAATTAAAAAACATTTGCCTAGATTTTTTCAAAGTGATGTATTTTATAATATTTTGTGTATTGTTCTTTTTGCACTTGCGCTTATTTATTTTACAAGAACAATAGGACTAGGGTGGTTTTAATGAAGTATTCAATCAATAATGAGTATGGATATGATGAGAATTATGGGTATCTAAAGAAAGTAATTCAAAACACTTTAAAAGAAGAAAATGTGAAAAAATGTATTTTTTCTATTACGTTTGTAGGGGAAGAAGAAATAAAAGAAATGAATAGGACTTATCGCGGAATAGATAGGGTAACAGATGTGATTTCTTTTGCTTTTGAAGATGTTTCTAGTAAGATTTCTAAAAAGGTACGTGTTTTAGGGGATATTTTTATTTGTATTCCAAAAATGATAGAACAGTCAAATTCTTATGGACATTCTGAAAAAAGAGAGTTATCCTTTTTAACAGTGCATGGTCTTCTTCATTTGCTTGGATATGACCATATGACAAAAAAAGAAGAAGAGATTATGTTTACAAAACAGGAGTTGATTTTAGATGCCACAAATATCAAGAGATGATATTAAGAAAAAAGGAGTTATGCGTTTTTTTCGTAGTATTAAGTTTTCTATTGAGGGATTAATGTATGCTTATCGCTATGAACAGAGTTTATGGATACATGGAGTAGCCACGATTTTTTCTATTTGTTTAGGAATTATTTTTCAGATTAAATTATCAGAATGGGCCATTGTTTTTATTGCATTAGGTGTCATTTTGGGTATGGAACTTATTAATACTGCGATTGAGGCGGCAGTGGATTTAGTGACTCTTGAACATCATCCACTTGCTAAAATTGCAAAGGATTGTGGGAGTGCTGCAAGTTTTATTATGTCTTTAGTGGCTCTAGTCATTGGTTTGTTTGTTTTTGCTCCTTATTTTATGGAAATATTTAAGATGTAGGTGAGACGTTATGAAAAGTGGATTTGTTAGTATTATAGGAAGACCAAATGTTGGAAAAAGTACATTGATTAATAGTTTAGTGAATGCGCATATAGCCATTACAAGCGATAAGGCTCAAACGACAAGGAACGTGATTCAAGGGATTTATAATGAAGAGGATACACAAATTGTTTTTGTAGATACCCCTGGAATTCACAAACCGCAGAGCAGATTAGGAAAAATTTTAAATAAACAAGCGTTGTCTTTGATTCATGATGTAGATGCTATTTTGTTTTTGGCAGATGCTTCCACTTCTTTAGGAAAAGGAGATCATTTTATTTTAGAGTGTCTAAAAAATTCGGAAGTTCCAGTTATTTTGGTCTTGAATAAAATTGATAAAATCAAGAGCGAAGAAATATTAGAAGTGATTGAAAATTATAAAGATTTGTTTCCATTTGCAGATATTGTTCCTGTAAGTGCTATTAAAAATGATAATTTAGATTGTTTAGTGAAAGTGATCAAAAAGTATTTAAAAGATAACGTTAAGTATTTTGATGATGATACAATTACAAGCAATAGTACCTATTTTATGATTAGTGAGATTGTAAGAGAAAAACTTCTTAATTTAACAATTGAAGAAGTACCTCATTGTGTGACTTGCGTGACTACTTATTATGAGGAAAAAGAAAAAGTGACTTTGATTGGAGTAGAAATTATAGTAGAACGTGATTCTATTAAAAAGATAGTGATTGGAAAAAATGGAGAACGTTTAAAAACTATTGGTTCTTTAGCGCGAAAAGATATAGAAAAATTGCTTGGAAAACGTGTGTATTTAGATCTTTATGTGAAAACGATTAAGAAATGGAGAGAAAAAGAAAAAGTTTTACATGAACTTGGATTCCATGAAGATGAATAAAATTTCAAAAAAATCCTCAATATATAGTTAGAAAGATTAGAGGATGATAAAAATGAAAAAAGAAGAAGCATGGAATAAATTTAAGAAAAGCGGAAAAGTAGAAGATTATTTAGTATATGCTAGTAAAAAGAGTGTGAAAAATGATAACAAAGGTAGAAGGGATTATTGTTAACGAAACGCCCTATGGAGATACTTCCAAGATTATTCAACTTTATACTTTTGAGTATGGTATTATCGGTATTATGTGTAAAGGCGTAATGTCTATGAAAAGCCGTCTTCGTGCTTTGACCATAAAATTTACTTATGGTTCTTTTTATATTTATTACAAGGAAGATAAATTGTCTATTTTAAAAGATGTAGATGTTTTAGATGATTTTAAAACAATAAAAAATGATATAATTTTAATTAGTTATTTGAATTATGTAACAGAATTAACTACGCAAGTTTTTAAGCAAAGTGGAGAAAAGATTTTGTATGATTTTTATCTTGCAGGAATTAAAAAAATAAATGCTTCTATGAATCCTTTGGTTATTACGAATATTTTAGAACTGAAATACTTGCCTTTTTTAGGGGTAGGCCTAGAACTTGATTCTTGTATTTTATGTGGAAATAAAACGGATATTGTAACACTTGATGCAGACGAAGGAGGATATGTTTGTAAAAGTTGTTATACAAATCAAGTTTTAGTGAGTAGTAAAACGGTAAAGATGATTCGCATGTATTATTATGTTGCCATTGATTCTATTACTAATCTTAAAATTAGTGAAGAAGTGGTAAAGGAAATTAATTTTTTTATCAATCGTTATTATGAAAGGTATACAGGACTTTATTTGAATAGTAAAAAGTTTTTACTTAAAATGCTTGATTTGTAAGGAGCCATTTGTTATTCTAATTTTTGAAAGAAGGAGTAGTATGCAAGAAGAAAAAGAAAATATTCATTATGGCATTATTGAGTGTGAAAGCAAATTTTTAAATTTATTTGGATACCAAATCATAGGTCCTAATGCTTCTAATCGTTATTTTATATTAGATAGCGAAGAGCAAGAAGTTGGATTTATTCAATACAAGAAAATACCACATGAACACGAAAAGAAAAATGTGTCTACTCCTTATGGTTATGTAATGAAAATTGATAGTCCACAACTTAAATGTAAAAGAACTCGAAAAGAAGATACTTTATCTAATCATTATTTATTCTTTTTAAAAAGAAATGGACACGAAGAACCTGTAAAACTTTGTTTAGGAGACAGTCCAAGTGTTGAAATATGGGATAAAGATTATGGCTATATGAGTTTTTTATTAGGACATAATAGATTGTATTGTGAATTTCAAAGTGAGACTTTAAAATATAGTTTTAAAGAATTGCTTACTGTTACCATATCCGATAGTCATCAAAAGTATGAGAATCTTTTGGATTTTTGTGAAAAAGGAAAAGGTTTTATGGAAAAAAAAGATGTTTCATCTTTTCACTTCTCATTTGATAAAGATTATAGTAAAAGAGAAATACAAGTAGAAGAACTTTTTTATGATAAAGGAGAAGTTGTGTCTAGAGATATTGTGGAAGCATCAGGCTTGATTACTTTTGAAGATGTATTCGAAAAGTATAATTTAAAAGCGGGCTCTTTAGAAAGATTTCAAACTTTGATTGATGAAATTTTGCCTTTACAAAAAAATTTAGTTGTTAGTTTTTTAGAAATGGTGGAAAATCTATCACCAGAAATTGCTTTGTTTTTCACTTCTTTAGAAAAAGAGATGACACGAGAAAAAAAGTTATAGAATAAATTTTTAATTACTACTTGTATTTTTCTGATTGTTTTCATATAATTTAGATATACAAACGTTGATGAGTGATGGAAAAACTCGGAGTTATATAATTTTAAAGGTGATTCACTAAAGAATAAGTAGGGTGGAACCGCGGGTGGTATGCTCGTCCCTATGTCAGTTCTTTAGTGTTTTTCTTTTTTAGAAGGAGGAAAAAGAAATGAATAATAAAATTACAATGGAAGAATTAGTTAATTACTGTAAGCAATATGGTTTCATTTTTCAAGGGAGTGAAATTTATGGAGGATTATCGAATACTTGGGATTATGGACCTCTTGGAAGAGAATTAAAAAATAATATTAAGAATGCTTGGTGGAAACGTTTTATACAAGAAAATTTGTATAATTATGGGTTAGATTCTGCAATTCTTATGAATCCAGAAGTATGGGTAGCAAGTGGACATGTGGCATCATTCGCTGATCCTTTAATCGATTGTAAGCATTGCAAGTCCCGTGCAAGAGCAGATAAGTTAGTTGAAGATTTTACGAATGGAAGTGAAACAGGTGATGGTTGGGATAATGAAAAATTAGAAAACTTCATTAAAGACAATCATATCACTTGTCCAAAGTGTGGGGAATCAGATTTTACACCGATTCGTAAGTTCAATTTGCTTTTTGAAACCCATCAAGGGGTTACAGAGGATGCGAAAAGTAAAGTGTATTTACGCGGAGAAACGGCACAAGGTATATTTGTAAATTTTTTAAATGTACAAAGAAGTATGCGTGCAAAAGTACCGTTTGGTATTGGTCAAATTGGAAAGAGTTTTCGTAATGAAATTACACCTGGAAACTTTATTTTTAGGACACGTGAATTTGAACAAATGGAACTAGAGTTTTTCTGTAAACCCAATACGGATTTAGAATGGTTTGGCTATTGGAAGAATTATTGTTTGGATTTTTTAAAAGATTTAGGTCTTACTAAAGAAAATTTAAGATATCGAGATCATGCTAAAGAAGAGTTATCTTTTTATAGTAAAGCCACTACTGACATTGAGTTTTTATTTCCAATGGGTTGGGGAGAACTTTGGGGAATTGCAGATCGCACGGATTATGATTTAGGGGTTCATATGGAACATTCTAAAAGTGATTTGCGCTATCTAGATCCTGAGACGAATGAAAAATACTTGCCTTTTGTTATAGAACCATCTGTTGGGGTAGAGCGTTTATTTTTAGCTGTTTTAACAAATGCTTATCATAAACAAATTTTAGAAAATGGTGAAGAAAGAGAAGTGTTAAAAATTCATCCTTTTCTTGCTCCAAATAAAGTCACTATTTTGCCACTTATAAAAAAAGTACATGCAGAAAAAGCCGAATCTATTTATGCTAATTTATGTAGAACAGTACAATGTGCTTATGATGAGTCTGGTTCTATTGGAAAACGTTATAGAAGAAGTGATGCTGTTGGAACACCATTTTGTGTTACAGTAGATGATGAAACTTTAGAAAATAATATCGTTACCATTCGTGATCGTGATACTATGGAGCAAATAAAATTAGATATAAAAGATTTAGAGTCTTATATTGAAAATAAAATAAAATTTTAGATATACATGTAGTAATTAATCTACTTTTTATGAAGGAAGTCCTTTGTTGTAAGAAAGAATTTCCTTTTTCTTATTTTGGCAATAACTTCTAATTGAAAAAGTATGAATTCTTTGGTATTATTAAATAGAGATAATAGATTGAAAAGAGGATGATTATGGCACTAAATAAATTAAAGAAATTATTTGCAGATGATGATGAAGATAATTTGGTAGGAACAGAAGATGAGTATTACGCAGTGAGCGAAGATGATGCTTTAAAAGAAGCCGATAAAACAGGAAATAAAATGATTTTGATGGAGCCACGTGCTTATTCTGAAAGCCAACAAATTGCCGATCATTTAAAAAATAGAAATAGTGTAGTAGTGAATTTAAAAAGAGTGACCTCTGCACAGGCAAAAAGGATTATTGACTTTTTAAGCGGTTGTATCTATTCTATAGGTGGAAAAATGCAAAAGATTGGGGTAGGCATTTATTTATGTACCCCTAAAAATGTAAATATTCAAGGAAAAATATCAGATGAAACAGAAAAAACAAAAAATGATGACGATTCTGAAATAGAGTGGTAGAATAGTATACATTGAATTTGATTGTGAGGTGAGGTATGAAAAAATTTAGTACAAGTATGTTTGGATTTAATAAGCAGGAAGTAAGAAATTTTGTAGGAGAATATACAAAAGAATATGAAAGTTTGCTTACAAAACTAAAGAGTCAAGATACGGAATTAGAAAATTTAAAAGCAAGTTTATCCAAATATCAAAATTTAGAAGATACCTTAAATAAAACGATTTTAATCGCTGAAGATACCTCAAATCAAATTAAAAAAATGGCGCGTGAAGAGGGGAAGAATATTGTAGAAGAAGCCAAAAGAAATGGTTCTAGAATTATTAATGATGCTTTAATTAAGGCAAATGAAGTGGAACGTGATGCAGAAGAATTGCAAAGACGTGTTGTAAACTTTAAGAGAAAATTTAAACAAGCCATTGAAACAGAAATGGAAGTTATAGATGAAATAGCAGACAAATATTAATGCTATTCTTTTTTATAGAAAAAACTAAGAGTTAATAAATAATAAAAGTACGATAAAGTTCTAAATGATAAATTTGTATAAATAGAAAAAGAAATTAATTTTAATACGCTTGAAACTGAAGTATTAAGAAAATAGCATCATTATGGCTTGTTCTTTTTACTTAGTAATGATTCAATTAATTATTAGATCTTCCTTTTAATTTTAAACTATTTATTTCTTTGTATTAAGGTAGAGACGTGGTAAGATTTTAGAAGAAATAAAAAATAGAAAATTTTCTGGAGTTTACGGTATTATATTAAAATTACTATTAAAAAATGAACTAAAAAAAGGATTTTATAAGAAATTGTATTATTATAAATCCTTTTTATTTTTAATGAATTCTTTGAGCATTTTGGTAAGTGCTCTTTTTTCGATTCGTGATACATAACTGCGTGAAATGTTTAATTCTTTAGCAATTTCTTTTTGGGTTTTCTCTTTTTGGTTTAAAAGACCATATCTTTTTACAATGATTTCTTTTTCTCTTTCGTTTAATAAATTTAGATACATACTTAAATCTTTGATGTTGTCTTTTGTATGAACGATTTCAGCAAAATCAGTTGTACTATCTTTTAAAACATCAATTAAGTTAATTTCGTTGCCATCTTTGTCATAACCAATAGAATCATTTAAAGATACATCTGCTTCACGTTTCTTATTGCTTCTAAAGTACATTAAAATTTCATTTTCGATACAACGAGCGGCATAGGTGGTGATTTTTGTTTTTTTAGAATCGTTATACGAATCAATTCCTTTGATTAGCCCGATGGTACCTATACTAATTAAGTCATCTTGACTTATGGTTTTGCTTTCAAACTTTTTTACAATGTGCGCAACAAGACGTAAGTTTCTTTCAATTAAAGTATTTCGGGCGTCCTTGTCGCCGTTTTGCATTTTCTCTATCGCGATACGTTCTTCTTCCTCGTTTAATGGTTCCGGAAATACATTATTAGAATAACTTCCTGTAAAGAAAAGCATATCTTTTATGAGATTTAAAATAGTAAAAAACATATTACACTTCCTTATTAAATTATAATATTCTGTTGCACATTTATGCTAAAAATTATATACTGTGGATAGTAATTGGTATTAGAGAGTAGGAAAATTATGCATGGTCAAGAAATTATAGAAAAAGTAAAAAATATGTCCATAGAGGAGCAAAGAAATTTATCTTATGAGGAAGTCTGCAATATGGTAAATGCACTTAATGCAGATGGAATTATCGAGTTAAGCAATGCGATTGGGTATCCAGTATTTACAAGACTTTGTATGGGAGAATTAAAACATAAATTTGTTTTATTACAAGATGGTGCAGCAGTCATTATTGTAAATAAAGAAGGTCAAATTTTAATGCAGAGTAGAGCAGATAGAGACAAATGGGGGCTGCCTGGAGGATGTCAAGAACTTGGGGAAAGTTTCAAAGATACTATCATTCGTGAGGTAAAAGAAGAAACGAATTTAGATGTTTTAGAAAGTGACTTAGAACTTGTTGATATTGTATCTGGTGCTAGTAGAAGAAATAATTATCCAAATGGAGATGTTGTCATTAATAATACGGCTTTATATTGCATTAGAAATTATAGTGGAGAATTAAAATGGGATGCAGAATCTAAAGACATGAAGTTTTTTGATTTGGATAATTTACCAAAAAATCAAAATGACTCGGATTTGATTGATGTATATAGAGAAAAATTGAAAAGTGAACAAAATTAATTATTCCTTTGCTATTGTTATTTTTTTAAATTTTATTATAACAAATGAAACATGTTTATCTATTTTCCAATAATGCAGTGCACTATCAATTTTGAAATCCCCCTTGACAAAATCCTTTTAGGGGGGGGTATAGTAACACTAGAAAGGAGATTTATAGATTATGAATAATAATGTATTAAATTTTTATTTACTTGCAAATAAGTTAAAAGAAGTAGTACGTACTGGTTGGAATGAAGTAAAAATATCTAGGGATAGAATAGAGTCTGTAGCAGACCATATATATGGATGTTTTGTGCTTACGATTGGTTTAGACAGTGAACATGAACTTGATTTAAATATCGAAAAAGTGTTTAAAATGCTTGTTGTAAAAGAACTTGAAAAAGTAACACTTGAAAAAGAATTTACAACTAGAGATTATCCAACTTATGAAGAAAGAAAAGCAAATGCTTTTGAAACACTTAAAGAGATTACAAATGGTTTAATGAAACAACAAGAGTTAATGGATTTGTTAGAAGAAATTTATCAAAAAGAAACAAAAGAAGCAAAATTTGTAAATCAAATTAGTAAAATTGAATCTGATATCCAAGCGAAAATTTATGATTTAAGTGGAGACTTTTCTTTAGATAATGCCTTAGAAGATGCAAAACATTATGGAGAAGAATTATCTAATGAAATTCTTCCACAAATGAGAAATGCGAGTGATGGTTGGATTTTGTATGATAGAAAGTCATACACTGATGAAATTTTTAAATCTTTATCTGAAGACATTCAAAATATAAAAGAAGAAGAGCAACAATCCTAAATGGTTGTTCTTTTTTTGTTAACTTTTTCTAATATTTCTAATTGTTCTATGATATACTTAAAATGCGAGGTGTTCTATATGGAGAAATTTATTCCAGATATTTATCAAAAAAGTATTTTTGCAATTGATTATGAAAAGTTAAAAAATAGAGGAATTAAATGTATCCTATTTGATTTAGACAATACAATTGTTCCTATAAATGTTGAGGCGCCTGATAAGGAAGTCAAAGATTTGTTTGCAGATATAGAACTTTTAGGAATTAAAGTCATTATTCTTTCCAATTCGAATAAAAACCGTGTACGACCATTTAAAGAACAGTTAAATGTAGATTCTAGTTTTAATAGTCGTAAACCTTTTAAAGGGAAATATAAAAAAATTTTGGAGATCTATAATTTTAAAGACAATGAAATTGCGTGTATAGGAGACCAACTTTTAACCGATGTCTTAGGTGCTAATCGTATGGGATTTGTGAGTATTTTAGTAAATCCTATTAGTAATGTTGATTTGTTGGGAACGAAAATTAACCGTATTTTTGAAAGAAGAATCCTAAAAAAGATGGCTCGCCAGGGATTGTTTAAAAAGGGTGAATATTATGAATAAGTGTGTTGGTTGTGGAGCCGTTTTACAAAGTGATGTTAAGGAGAGAATAGGGTATATTCCTAAAGAAAAAAAAAGTACTGCTCAATTTTGTGAGAGATGTTTTCGACTTGTTCATTATAACGATTTTAAAATGATTGATTTGGAAACAGAAAATGTACTAGATACAGTAAATCAAAAGGGAATATATGCATTTTTTTTAGTAGATTTATTGAATGTAAATCGTGAGGTTATGAATACTTATCATGCTATACAGGTTCCCAAAACACTTATCATTAGCAAGATAGATTATATTCCTAAATATGTAAAAAAAGAAAAGATAAAATTTTGGCTACAAGAAGAATATGGTGTGAAAGAAGAAATTCTATTTTTAAGTGCTTCTAAAAATGTAAATATTAGTGCTATTTTAAATACTTTAGAAAAAAAGAATATGAAATGTGCTTATTTGCTCGGATACACAAATTCAGGGAAATCAACTCTTGTAAATCGCATAGCGGAGTATGCGAACATAACAGTAAGTTTAGTTCCAAATACAACAGTGGATTATATTAAAATTCCTTTGAATGAGAATTATTTTTTAATCGATAGTCCAGGATTTCAATATGAAAATCCTATTTATCGTGATAAGGAAGTATCTTTTATTAAACGAATAAATCCTAAAACATTTTTAAAACCAATTACATATCAGTTAAAGAAAGGGACAAGCCTTATTCTTGAAAATACATTACGTATTGAGAATATAAGTCCAAAATGCAATGTGACACTTTATATAAGTAATTTATTGGAAATAAAAAAAGTATATGAAAAGAATGAAGATTTTAAACATTATAGTAAGTGTGAATATTTTTTAAAGAAAAATGAGGATGTTGTCATTCAGGGTTTAGGATTTATGAATATAAAAAGTGATTGTAAGGTAAACATTTATATTGAAAATCCAAAATGGTTAGAAATCAGAAATTCTTTTTTTGAAAGGCAGTAGAAGTATGAGTAAAATTAAAGTAATGAGTGAGGCACTTGCCAATAAGATAGCAGCAGGAGAAGTAGTAGAAAAAATATCTTCTGTTGTAAAAGAGTTATGTGAGAATAGTATTGATGCTCATGCTAGCCATATTGTCGTTACTTTAGTAGATGGAGGTCTTAAGTCTATAGAGGTATTAGATGATGGAGATGGAATGGACAAAAGTGATGCGCATCTTGCTTTTGGACGTCATGCAACGAGTAAACTGTTACGTGATGACGATTTATTTTTTATTGATACTCTTGGGTTTCGTGGAGAAGCACTGCCTTCTATTGCTAGTGTAAGTAAAGTAGTTTTAAAAACTTGTAGTGATTCTGTGGGAACTTTATTAGAAATAAAAGGTGGTAAGGTAATAAGGGAAGAAGATGCTTCTGCTCGCCAAGGAACCAGTATAAGTGTAGAAGATTTGTTTTACAACACACCTGCAAGGCTTAAGTATTTAAAAAGCGAAGCCAGTGAACTTGCTGGATGTGTATCTTTAATAGAACGTCTTGCTATGAGCCATGATAGTATCGCTTTTACTCTTACAAACAATGATAAAGTGCTTGTACGTACGACAGGTAGTGGGAATTTACACAAATGTATTCATGAAATTTATGGGCTGAATGTCTCTTCTAAAATGTTAGAAGTAAGAGCAAGTAATGATGATTTTGATGTATACGGTTATGTTTGTAAGCCAGAAATATTAAAATCCAATCGCAATCATTTTATTACAATGGTCAACGATAGAATTGTAAAAAATTATGATATTAATCGTGCTATAAATGATGCATATTATACCTATAAGCCAGATACTAAATATCCAATTGTAGTTTTGAAAATTGACACAGATCCCACATTAATTGATGTAAATATCCATCCAACGAAACAAGATATTAAATTATCAAAGATAAATGAATTATATGATTTAATCTTTACTACTATTAAAGATGCTTTATACAAATCCTTATTAATACCCGATGCTATTAAAAAGCCAGAATATAATGAGATAAAAGATAACTACGTAGAACATTTTGTTCGCGAAGTGGAAAAAGAAACGGACGAATATAAAGAGAGTAGTCAAGTGGCCTTAAATCTTAGTTATGAAGAAGAAAAAGAAAGTCCCATTATTATTAATGAAGAATTAAAAAAATTAGTTTTATATCCAGTGGGAGTTGCTTTAGGTACTTATATTATTGCTCAAAATGAAGAAGGTGTTTTTTTAGTAGACCAACACGCTGCTCAGGAAAGAGTAAATTATGAAAGGTATTTAAAGGCATTAAAAGAGAGCGTTATTTCTACAACGGGACTTTTATTTCCAATTACAATTGAATTATCTTCTAGTGAATTTTTGATTGTAAAAAATAATAAAGATGTTTTAATAAATATGGGATTTACTATAGAAGAGTTTGGTGTCAATACCTTTGTATTTAAAGAACATCCTACATGGTTAAAAAGTGGTTATGAAGAGGAATCTATTCATAAAATTGTTGATATTTTAATTAAGAATAACGGAAAATTTGATCCGATTAAGTTTAATGAACATATTGCAATTACTCTTGCTTGTAAGATGAGTATTAAAGCCAATATGCATATTGGAACAGAGGCGATAGAAGAGTTACTAAATGAACTTGTTTTGTGTGATAATCCTTATAATTGTCCGCATGGAAGACCTACGATTATTAAGTTTTCTATTTATGATTTAGAAAGAATGTTTAAAAGGGTAATGAATTAATGCATATTGAAAATGGAATAAAAAAGTTTATTTGTTTAGTGAGGTGCGGTTATGAAAAATAAAGAAATAGTAAAATTTTTACATCCTTTTCTTATAAAAGAGAAGCGAGGAATTATAATTACTTTATTTCTTGATTTAATTAGTGCTTTAATTGGTATGACTTATGGATATTTTTCTGGTCTTGCAATGAGTAAAGTAACAGAAAATGCTATGTATGTTGCCATTTTGATTCTTATTTTTAACTTGTTTTTATGTGTGATTAATAATGCTTTTTTTAATCGCTTGACTACTATTATGTCTACTAGGATTAGTTTTCGAATTATTAAAAATCTTTCCTTTACGTTATATGAGAAAGTATTAAAACTTCCTACTAAGGCTTTTGAAGAAAAAACAAGCGGAGAGTTGATTAATAGGGTTACTAATGATTCAGAGACGATTACAGAGGCCATTTCTAATCTTCTTTTTATTGCTATTGGCTTTTTTTCTAAATCTTTTATACTAGTTTACATTTTTTATCATTCTTTTTTTGTCGGTATGGAAGTTCTCTTATATCTTTTGATTCTTTATTTTATTTCCTCAACATTTAATAAAAAATTGAAAAAATTACAGAAAGAAATAAAAAAGGAAAATGATTCTTATGTTGCAGAAGTAAATGAATCCGTTCGTGGAATAAGAGAATTAAAGGCTTTAGGAATTTATAAAAATATTACAGAAGGTTTGAAAAACATTGTTGAAAATTTATTTCATAAGCGAGATAAAACTATAACTTATGAGCAAAACTACTATGCAATAGTAGATAGTCTAGGGGAAATATTTACAACAGTGGTGTATGTTACTATTATTTTAGAAATCATGATAGGAAGAGGAAGTTATGCATTTTTAATTGCTATGACTTACTACATTTATACTTTTATTAATTTGGTGAATCGGTTTGCTACTTTTTCAACTCAATATCAGAAGTTAAAAGTATCTGTCGAACGTATTTATGAAATAGTTAATAATAAATTGTATCAAGATGTTTCTTATGGAACGTATCATAATTTAGAAGTAACAGGAAATATAGATTTTCAAAATGTAACTTTTCATTATCATGATAATAAAAAGAAGATTTTAGATGATTTTAATTTAGAAGTAAAGGAAAATACTAAAGTTGCCATTATAGGAAAAAGTGGCCAAGGGAAGAGTACTATTTTTAATCTTTTGTTGCGTTTTTTTGATGTTACAAAAGGAAAAATACTACTAGATGGGATTCCAATAGAAGATTATGATGAGGAAAGTTTACGAGAAAATATTAGTATTATAAGACAGGATCCTTTTTTGTTTAATAAAACGATTTTAGAAAATTTTCAAATAATCCATCCTCATATTACCTTAAAAGAGGTGCGAAACTTTTGTAGGATTGCTTTACTTGATGATTATATTATGACTTTACCAAATAAATACGATACAAAAATAGGAGAAGGTGGCGTTAATTTATCTGGTGGCCAAAAACAGAGATTAGCAATTGCTAGAGTTTTGTCTAAAAATAGTAAGATTATTTTATTTGATGAAGCAACGAGTGCTCTTGATAATGAGTCTCAAGAAAAAATTATTAAAGTTATTGAAGAAATATCAAAAGATCATACAATTATTACCATTGCCCATCGTTTATCAACTATTATTGATTCTGATGTTATTCATTTGATGGAAAATGGTCAAATTGTAGCAAGTGGAACGCATAGTGAACTTTTAAAGAAAAACAAAGACTATCAAGAATTATATAAAAATAATGCGTAAAAGCGTTATTTTTTGGTATAATAAGTAGTAGTGATTTATATGAAAGAAGTAAACATTAAATTAATATCTGCTATACTTGTGATTTTAGGGATTTCTATCCTTATTTGGTTTGGGAATGATAAGGATGCTTTAGTCGTTGTTTTAAGCAAGAAAAAAGATTTTAATTTAAAAGTAGAAGAATTAATAAAACAAAACGAGGATAAAGAGTTAGTTCGTAATGAAAATTTTAAAGATAAATTTATTTATTTAGAATTTCAAAAAGATAATGAGTGTTTTAGTTATTTTATTGATACTGTAACAGGAGAAGAAAAAGATTTTTTTGCATATGTAAAAGAAGATAAGAGAGAAGAATTTAATACAAAAATACAAAATTTGTTGTATTTGAAGTATCCAAAATTTATTGCAGATTCTTTATCTTTAGAAGAGACTCAAAAGACATATCAAATTTTACAAGATGAACTCTTTATTTATTATGATAATTCTGTTATAGAGCCACAAGTGTTTGAGAAACTCTATTTAGGTGTAAGTTATAAAGAAATTCAAAATTGCCTTGATTTTGCTGTCTCGTCGAGTGAAGAGACTTTAGAAGAAAGCGGGTATTCTTACGATAAGAATAAGAAAAGTGTCGCTCTTACGTTTGATGATGGTCCTAATGGGGAGAAAACAAATAAAATCGTAAAGTTATTAGAACAAAATAAAGCACATGCTACTTTTTTCATGGTGGGTAATAAAATGGAATATGGCAAAGAAACAATTTTAAATGTATTAAATAAAGGAAATGAAATAGGAAGTCATTCTTATAGTCATAAAAATATGAAAAGAATGAAAATAGAAGATATTATGAGTGATGAAGAGAAAACGAAGGAAATATTCAATAATATTACAGGACGAGAAATTATTTATACACGTCCTCCATATGGAAATATAAATCAAAAGATTAAAGAAAGTTTAAATACAATATTTATTAATTGGAATTTAGATACAGAGGATTGGCTACATCGAGATAAAGAATATATTGTTAACTATGTTATGGAAAACGTAAGTGATGGGTCGATTATTTTAATGCATGATTTATATGATACAACTGTGGAGGCAGTAGAGGAATTATTACCAAAGTTATATGCAGAAGGCTATCAAGTTATGAGTATTAGTGAATTAGCCCAATTAAAAGGAAAAACTTTGGAAATGCATGAGGTTTATCGTAGTATAAAGGCAGATTAGAAGAAATTCAAATTGAAGTCATCTTCGTCATCCCCAACGATACTAATGTATAATGAGATGGCTCCTCCAATTAAAAATAGAAGAGCCGCTATAAATCCGGCGTTGGCAAGAAAAATTTCTCTTGGACTTGAAGTTCTATCTAGTCTTTTTATATGCTTGTAATTGATATAAGCAAAATACAAGTAAATGATGAAAGTAACAATAAAAATTTCTGTATTAATAGTTCTAAAGATATTCTCATCTTTTTTTTTATGCTTTTTTAAATATTCTTTTTCATAGTGATTAGATATAAGAGCAAAAAAGGCTAAAAAGATATATACAATCCATATATAGTCTTCAATACGTACTTCATTAAAAGTTTCACTATCCATACTATTATTGCCCATACTAATTATTATGCATAAAGTACAAAAATAAGTTATGTACATAAAAAATAAAAAACGTACTATTTCTGTACGTTTAAAATCAAAAAATGGTGACCAGTACGGGATTCGGACCCGTGAATGCTGCCGTGAAAGGGCAGTGTGTTAAGCCGCTTCACCAACTGGCCAAAAAAACAAAATGGTGGGCCTGGGGGGACTTGAACCTCCGACCTCACGCTTATCAGGCGTGCGCTCTAACCAGCTGAGCTACAAGCCCATTTCGTAATGACTATTTAATTTTATCTTATTTTTGGTATTATTGCAAGTATTTTTTACTATATTATATGCAGAATTCATAAATAAGTTTTTATTAGTCAATTTTTCTTTTAATATTGATGTCTAGATTTTTAATTTCTTCATATATTTTTTCTGTTTCTGACTTTATATGAGCAGAATCATAGTCAATATTGTTTAACACTGTTTCTACTGTTTGATCATAATTTCTTTTATATTTTTCATTTAACTCATGCCAATTAATATCTTTAAAAAGATTTACAATTTCTTTATTATAGTTTAGTTTGTTTTGTAGCATTAACACAGCAAGTACAGGGTATCCAGGATATCCCTGCCAAAAAGTAGCATTATCGTTTGAAGCATAGTCTTTGTCTTTCCACTTAACTGTATATATTTTCACGCCATTAGAGGAAGTTACAGTTGCTTGATTTTCTTCCATCTTAATGCGGTTATCTGCTATACATGTATAGGCTTCATATAATTTAGCAATAGGAGGAAGTTTTATCATTTTCATCACCTAGAAAAAGTATAACAAATATTATGAGAAAAAACTAGTTTTTAGAGGTTGTGTTTGCCAATTAAGAAGATTAATATTTTTGAAATTTTTTTATGTGGATTATTTAAATAATTTTATTGATTTAATATATGTATTTTATTTTTTTGTTCATTTTGTGTGTTTTTTATAATTTCATAAGTTTTTTGGTTATTTATTTTAGGATTTAATTTTGAAAAAATAACATTTTTAATATTTATATGACTATTTAGTGTTATTAAGCGAATATTTTTTGTTATTCTCTCTTTATTTATTTCTAATGTTTGTTTTATTTTAACATCTAGATATTTTTCATTTTTCAAAGTATAAATGATTTTGGTTGCTGTTACTTTTCCTATTCCTTTTATTCCTTCTATGTTGTCTGTTTTATCTCCGATAAGTGCCTTATAAAGAATATAGTCACTTGGTAAAATATTATATTTATCTATAAATGCCTGTGTATCATATAAGATGCTATTTTTTCCTTTTGGAATATATAAAAATGTATTTGTGCTAATTAATTGGAAAAAGTCTGTATCTGTAGATATGATGATAAATTCCGTATCATTTTTAGTTTTCGTTTTTATAATAGAAGCGATATAGTCATCTGCTTCATTATTTTCAACTTCAAAATAGGGAATTTCTAGATATTGTAAGGCTTGTTTTATATAAGGCAATTGTGAGAATGGATTTTCATTTTCTGCAATATTGGAATAGTTTTTTCGATTGGCTTTATAGTTTTTATCATAATTTAGATTGGTAGTTTTACTTGTTTCACTATCAAAAATAACAATTATAGAGTAGGGATTTAATTCTCCACAAAATTTTTTTAAACTCCCTATAAAACCAATTACTCCTTTTATTTCTTTTCCATTATCGTCTTTTATTGAAGAGGGTATACCATAAAACATTCGGAATAATAAATTGTGTCCATCAATTAATAAAACTCTTTTCATAAATCGCTCCTTATAAAATAAAAAAGATAGATATGTTGGTCATACCTACCTCTAGGGCCTAGTTAAAATTACTAGAAAATTAAATTCAAAATGGTGTCCCCTCAGGGATTCGAACCCTGGACCCACTGATTAAGAGTCAGTTGCTCTACCAACTGAGCTAAGGAGACGTTTTCTTTTCTGTTTTTCATTATAGCACAAAAAATGAAAAAGTTGTATATATTTTCTGTAAAAAAACAAGAATGTGAATAATTTTTGTTAATTTTATTATTAATTCATATCCAACTTGATTAGTAGTTCCTACTACAATAGTAATGATAATATTTATTTCCTTGTTGTACATTTTCTTTTAAATAAGTAGTGATTTTTTCATAATTATTTAAATAAATATAATTTTTATTTTCATTTTCTATTTGATTTAGTAAGTCTGTGGAAAATATATTATTTGCATTTATTTTATGTGATGGATAGATGTCTGTTAATATGATCTGATTAAATTCTTTTAAGATATTTGCAAATTCATTTAAATAATTTTTTGTTTTAGAATAGGCATGAGGTTCAATAACTACGTAGGATTTATTATGGGAAATATCTCTATTATTTTTTATGTTGTTGTTACTTCTTTTCTGTTTTTATTATGACGTGTAGAATATAATAAAGAAAACTTTTTAAATTTTAGAGCAGTTATGTTATAATCTTTGTGAAGAAGGTGAACTATGTTGAAAACAAAATATGATAGAATGAAACCTTATGAAAAGAAAAAATTAATAGCATTATATAAGAAAACAGGTGCTGGCAAGGAAATGATGATGAGATTATTGCGTTTAAATATTATAGGGAGTGCTCTTATTTTATATGCTCTTTTTGTGTTTGTAAGTGATATAAAAGATTTAAAATGGACAAATTATGCTATTAGTGTTCCTTTAATATGCATAGGTGTATTCTTTATTTTTACGTCTTATCGTCTGCGAAAAAAAGTATTGAATCAGTTTGCAATAAAAAATAAGTAGAAGGAGTGTCATATGATTAAAAACTGTTTTGAACAGATGTATGATTATTCAATTCCCTTGGTTTTTAGTGATGGAACCATAATTTATGAGGAATTACAAAAAGAATATAAAACGCATAAAAAAGGGTATTTTATTTATGGACCATCAGGGGTAGGAAAAACTTATTTTGTAAAACATCAAACGGTTAAAAATTGGATTGATGGAGATGTCTTATGGGCGGTAACTAAAGCTTTTCCAAATAACGATTGGTGGAATTTGACTGGAGAAGAAATCGACGAAATAGAAAGAAGAGCAGATGTTATTACAGAACAAGCCAAAAAATTGGGTTTTTGGATAATGGGTGCTAGTTCTGTAAACATGGTTCCAGATGCTATTGTTATGCCTGATTTTGAAACTCATTTAAAATACATTCAATATAGAGAAAATTATAATTATGATGGTGGTATGAAAAGTGGGGATATAGAGAAAATAAAAAGAAATCGTGAATACTTTTTAAGATTTCATAATCATGGTGTACCTATTTTTAAAAGTGTTGTTGAAGCGGTAGACTATTTAGAAAATCTAGAGAGTGGGGAAGAAACTAGTGGTATACAATAATTTGTATGAAAAATTCTTTCTTGACTATCCTAAGATTATAGTATAAAATGAAAATGTAGTTTTATGGAGCAGTACTCAAGAGGCTGAAGAGGTGCCCCTGCTAAGGGTATAGGTCGGGTAACTGGCGCGAGAGTTCAAATCTCTCCTGCTCCGCCATTTAAGAATAACAAAAGATTTCGATAAAAACTCGAGGTCTTTTTTTTAAAAATAATACGGAAAAATTCTATAAAAAAAGGGATTAGAAAAGTCTAATCTCCTAGAGTAGCATTTTTAATATTTTCCATATACTCATTCATAATAGTAAAGTAAGTTTCATTATTTTCTTTTTCTTCTGTTGTTAATGTTTTCATTGTTTTTACTTTTACGACTTTAGCTCCATTTTGTTCTAAAGTAGAAATGATTTCTGTTTTTTCATCTGTATCTCTCATAAATATTGTGGTATATGTTTTATTTTGCAGGCTATTTTTCAAAGTATTTAAATTTGGATTGTCTTCTAACGAAATCACATTAAATCCATAACTATTTAAGTATTTAAACATATTAGAAGAAGCAACAATTGTATTTTTATTTATATTAGTAGCACTTTTTGCGATACTTCTTAATTCAGCGTCCATTATAGAGAGCGTTTCAGAAAGGGTATTGTATTTTTTTTCTATTTCTTCTTTGGCATATTTGCTTTCCATAAAGTTTTGTAAATTATCTTTTATTGTCTTAGAAAGCATTAAATAATAATTTGGAGATAGCCATAATTCTTCTATTCCATTATTAAATTTTAAGCCATAAGCAACGTCAATAATATACAGTTTACGATTACTATTAATTAAATTTTTGGCAATTTCTTGTTCGTTAGATAGTCCGTTATAAATAAAAATATTATTTTTACTATATTGTTTAATTTGTTTTCCTGTAAGAGTATAATTATCAACTGTAGCCCCGTCTGGATATACACTAAATATGAGTCCACCATCATAAATTTGCTCCGTTATGAAACTAATAGGGTAAATAGTGGTTAATACCTTTAATCCATCGCTTTTTTTATTGCTACAAGCCGTAGTTCCAAGTAAGAAACATAGTAACATGAGTATTATTTTTGTTTTTTTCATAAATCCTCCTTCTCGGGGACTGGGTCATAACCAAATTCACCTTTGGGATGACATTTTTTTAATCTTAAAAGCCCCAATTTTATTCCTTTTTTTACACCAAATCTCCGTATTGCTTCTGCCATATATTCACTGCAAGTAGGTGTGAATCTGCATAAATCATGGGAAGCGAAGGGAATAATTTGATAACAATGTATCAAAAAAATACATATCTTTTTCATAGTATTTATTTTACTACACATTTTTGCTAAAGTAAAATAGGATTTTTCTGAAATTCGTGTTATAATATCCTAAGACAAACTAAAGAAGGTGAAACTTAATGAAAGATAAACTAAAAAGTTATGGAATTGAAATTAAAAATGAAGAGTTATTAAAAACGGCTCTTACACATAGTTCATATTCTAATGAACATAATGGAGAAAATTATGAACGTTTGGAATTTTTAGGGGATGCGGTTTTGGAACTTGTGACAAGCGAATATTTATTTTTAAACACGACTTATAAAGAAGGGGATATGAGTAAAATTCGTGCAAGTTATGTGTGCGAAGAAGCCTTAGATGCTTATGCCAAAGACATAGAATTGGATCAATATATTTTAGTAGGTCATGGTCAAGAAAAAGATATTAATGGAACAATTGTCGCAGATGTTTTTGAAAGTATTTTAGCCGTTATATACATAGAATGTGGACTTTTGGTTGTGAAAAAGTTTATATTGGATCTTATTGTTCCTTATATAGAAAAGAAAATTCAATTTAAGTATGACTATAAATCCTTGTTACAAGAAATGGTACAAACAGACAAGAAAAGTCTAGAATATGTGTTAGTAGATGAAACAGGGCCTGCCCATAAAAAAACGTTTACCGTAGAAATACGAATTGATGGTATGATTTATGGTAAAGGTGTTGGAAGTAGTAAAAAGGAAGCCGAACAAAGAGCCGCCAAGGATGCTTATCAAAAAAGGGGCCAGTAAGGAGGAAAACATGTATCTTAAGAATATAAAAGCAAATGGTTTTAAATCGTTTGCTGATAAAACAAGTATTGTTTTGGATAATAATATAACTTGTGTGGTAGGTCCAAATGGAAGTGGAAAATCGAATATAGTAGATGCTATTCGTTGGGTTTTGGGGGAGCAATCTGTAAAAAGTCTTCGAGGTAGTGGTGCTATGAGCGATATCATATTTGCAGGCTCTAAGTCAAGAAATGGTGCAAATCGTGCAGAGGTTTCTCTTACATTCGATAATAGTGACGGGTATTTGAAAAGTGATATGATGGAAATTGAAGTAAAAAGAGTACTTTATCGTAGTGGAGAAAGTGAGTATTTTATTAATGGGGCGCGAGTTCGTTTAAAAGATATTACTGATTTATTTTTAGATACTGGTGCTGGAAATGATTCTTTTAATATTATTAGCCAAGGAAGTATAGAATCTGTTGTAAATAGTAAACCAATTGATAGAAGAGTAATTTTTGAAGAAGCCGCAGGAGTTTTAAAATATAAAAAACGTAAAGAAGAAAGTTTAAGAAAACTTGATAAAACTAAAGAAAATATTGATAAAGTAAATTTAATTATTGAAGAATTGAAAGTAAATTTAGAGCCTTTAAAAGAGCAAAGTGAAAATGCGAAAAAGTATTTGGAATTAAAAGAGGAACTTAAAAATATTGAAATTGCGACGATTACAGAAGAGATTACCAATATTAATGAAACGTATACAAAATTAAAGAGTGAAATAGAAGAATTAAATGCAATGTTATTAAATGAAGACGCTTCTAGTAGTGATGATGCTTCTAACTTAGAAATGCTAAAATTAAAAAGTATTCGTTTGGAAGAAACAATTAGTGATACAAATCAGAAATTACTTGAAATGACAAGTCGTTTTGTAAATTTGCAAAATGAAAAAGTAATGTATACGGAAAGACAAAAATTTGCTGGAAATGTAAGTGATGTTGAAAATAATATTGTTCGTTTGAAAGAAGAAATAGCAGAATATGATAAATCTATTCATTTACTTGAAAATGAAATACAACATTTAACAGAAAATTTAAAAAAACAAGAACATGATTTAGCGGATGCAAATGAATTAGAAAGTTTTCAAAAATTAAAAAGAAATTCTTTACACAATAAATATCAAAGTAATATCCGAGATTTATTTGAGTTAAATAGTAAAAAAGATGTTTTAGAAAATAGTGTCTTAAATGATTCTAAAATGCCTGTTGCTGTTAAAAATGTATTAAATAATGTAAGATTAAAAGGAATCTATAATACGATTGGAAAGTTGATGGAAGTTCCAGAGGAATATGGAAGTGCTATTGATGTTGCCTTAGGGGCAAGTAGTAATTTTGTTGTTGTAGAAAATGAGAAGGCAGCAAAAGAGGCAATCGCATTTTTAAAGGAGAATAAATTAGGAAGAGCCACTTTTTTTCCTCTTAATATTATTAAAGAAAAAGGGATTTCAGAATCCGCTTTAAAGACGGTTTCTTCTATTGAAGGTTTTATTGGCATTGCATCTGATTTGGTTTCCTATGAAGAGAAGTTTCAGAATATTATAAAAAATCAATTAGGGAATGTTTTAGTGGTTTCTACTATAGATGTTTTGAATACAGTGGGAAAGGCTTTAGAATATAAATATCGTATTGTAAGTTTAGATGGTGAAATTATGCATGCTGGAGGCTCTTTAACGGGTGGAACATTTAGAAATGACAATAGTTTTTTAAAAGATAAAATGAATTTGGAAGCAACTAAAAAGGAAATCCATAGGAAAGAAGAAGAACAGGAAAAATGGAAGCAAGAGTTGGATACATTTGATAATGAATTAAAAGAGTTAAATTTGAAAGAAGAAAGAATTACGCGTAGTATTATTAATTTGAAAGAAAGTATTCATGAAAAAGAAAATATTTTAGGTATGAAAAAACAAAAGCAACAAGAATTAAATAAGGAACTAGATGGTTCTAATGCTTTAAAAGATGGACATGTAGATACCAAATTGCTTGCTTTACTAGATGAGTTAACAGAAGCCGAAAATAGTAAGAATATTACTGAAAGTAATTTAGAGAGGTTAAAAGAAGAAAAAAATAATTTGGCCAGTGAAATTGATGAGTTGGAAAAGAAATATCGTGAGAAGAACAGTACCTACAATAAGTTGCAAAATGATCTAAAAAATAAAGAGATTACTCTTGGAAAGATGGATATCAAACTTGATAATTTGTTGATGACTTTAAATGAAAATTATAATTTGACTTATGAAAACGCACATATGCAATATGTTTTGGAAATGGAAGAGAGCGTTGCAAAAGCAAAAGTGGCAAGTTTAAAATCAGATATTTCTCTTCTTGGTGAGGTAAATGTTTTTGCAATTGAAGAGTATGACCGTGTTAGTACCAGGTATGACTTTTTATCCCATCAAAAAGAAGATTTGGAGAGTGCTAGTTCTAATTTAATTAGTATTATAGAAGAGATGGATACCATTATGATTGAAAGGTTTAGTACTACTTTTAAAATGATTAGTGAAGAATTTAAAACTGTATTCAAAAAATTATTTAAAGGTGGGAATGGAATGCTAACTCTTACTGATCCAGATAACATTTTAGAAACAGGAATTGAAATTGTAGCAGAACCACCAGGAAAGAAATTAAATTCTATTGGACTTTTAAGTGGAGGAGAAAAGACTTTAACGGCAATTTCTTTGTTGTTTGCTGTTTTAAATGTAAAAACAGTGCCATTTTGTGTCCTTGATGAGGTAGAGGCAGCCTTAGATGAAGCAAATGTGGATGCTTTTGGTAAGTATTTACAAGAGTATAAAGAAAATAGTCAGTTTATTTTAATTACCCATAAAAAAAGAACCATGGAATATGCTGATACTTTATATGGAATTACAATGCAAGAATCAGGTGTTAGTAAGATTGTAAGTGTAAAACTGGAAAATGTATAAAAAATGTGCTATAATAAGTCTTAATTAAGGGGGGATTATTATGGATACTAGTGCACTTATTGAAAGATATTGTGAAGAGACTGGTGTTGTAGAGGATAAAAATAATTTAGCAGTTATTTTTTATGGAAGTAGAACTACGAATCATTTTACTAGTTCAAGTGATTTAGATGTTTTTGTGATTACTGAAACTGGAAAGACTGTAAAAAAGAAACAATTGATTGACGGAATTAGGACTGAAACAACTTTTATGTCTACTGGAAATTTGGAAAATGATATTGTAAGAACGATAAACAATTTTGATTTTTATTATGAATCTGTTTTTAGTAAAACAGTTATAGTAGAAAAAGATAGTGATTCTTTAGTAGAAAACTATAGATTAGCCATAGAGGATTACAAAAAGCAAGTTTTAGCCTGTGATTGGTTTAAAAGTGATGGCAAGTTGTCCAAAACTGCGATTGAAATAATTTATCCAATTTTAAAAAAATACAAAAAGGCCAATGTGGCTTATAAAAAAGTTTATTATCATGAACTTTTAGGGTGGATTCGTAGTGCATATGAAGTAAATCATAATCTTTCTACTTTTCCTTTTTTTAAAGTTTATGATTTATATTCTAATCCTAATTATGCGCAAGAACAATATAAAATAGAGTTGCCATCTTTAGAATTTCGCACTATATTTTTAAATGCTATTTGTTCTAATGAAAACATGGACGAATATTTAAAAACTTTGTTTAATATGATAGGGTATAAATGGGATTATGATTATAATATTCAAGAAGAAGCAGAAGAGCAGCAAAATATAAAAATAAATAATGAATCAAAAATATTAGACAGATTATCCCTTTTAAATCAGTGGGTTTATAAAGTTGAAGATATGTTATTGAAAAATTTTCCTTCTAAGGAGCATTGTTATTTTATTTTGTTAGAGGCTTTGAAAGAAGATTATCCTAAGTTATGCGGTGTAGATACCGAGGCTTTTAACTTGAAATGGGAACAAGCAATTCATGCAATAGATGTACAAGAACGTATTGATTTATTAGAAGAATTATTACGTTTAATGGATTATCAATATGATTTAGATTATGATGATTTTACCTTGTAACAAATAATTAAATTTATACAATTTTATTAATAATAAGACCAATTTAGCAAAATTGGTCTTTTCTAAAATTTTCTAGTAGATTTCCTTTGTTTTGTATTAGATTAGGCAAATTCGCAATTTGACGCTATTTTTATCCTATATTATATTGTACCTGCGAGATGTGAAATGTATGGAACTTGCCACTTTAATTCTATTAGGAAGGGAAGTGGTTACAAATGAAGAAACAAGACTTTTTAGTTTTTGGACTTATCGTAATAATTATCCTCTTAATTCTATTCGACTAGGAAACTAGGCTTAGGGGGTTTTGGGTATAAAAAAAGCGCCATCATTTGATGGTGCATGCATATGTGGCAAGCACTTGATGTTAAGTGTCTCGCTTAAATTAAGTTTAATATAGTTTTTTATAAAAGTAAAGTTCTTTTAGATTTCTCGCATTTTATTTGCATTTTTATAAGGATTTTTAGGGTCAATTTTGTCAATGAATAAAATCCCATTTAAGTGGTCAATCTCGTGTTGGAAAGCAATTGCTAAATCTTCGCGAACTCGAATCGTAAAAGGATTACCTTCTACATCTTGAGCAGTTACAGTGATTCTTGCATATCTTGGTACAATGCCTTCTATTTCACGGTTTACGCTTAAACATCCTTCTCCTTCACCAACATAAATTAACTCTTCACTATTGGAAACAATTTTTGGATTAATCAAAATATAGTTTTCAAATTCATTTTCTTCTACTTCATCTACTACGACAAATATTCGTTTTGGAATTCCAATTTGAACATAAGAAAGTCCCATTCCAGCACGTAAATTATATTTTTCACGCCATTCTTCCATTTGGCTAATTTTTAAATACTCAAGCATATCGTTTATATTTTTTTTGTCTTCATTGGATAGTGGGAATGTGACTTCCTTGCTTACTAGTCTTAATCGTTTATCTTTTTCATCTAAAATTTTAATATCAGGTAGTTTCATGAAAATCCCTTTCTTTCGACAAATATTGTATCAAGAAAACACAAAAAAAGGAAGATGAAACTTCCTAGTTGTTATAATTGTTGCCCCAATTCCATCCAGCACCAATAATGATGATAAGAAGTATGAAAAGGACAATCCATATAGCGCCACCGATACCGTAGCCAGAAGTATATCCAGCATAACCTGTGTTTGCGCAACAAGGAGCACCATATCCGCCACTAAAACCAGAGTTGTAGTAGCCATTATTTCCATAATAATACATATATTATACCTCCTTTTATGTATCTAGTATAGTTTATTTCTTTTTTTTATATTTGCCACATAAAAAACCCAAATGTGTCTAGTTTTTTTCTTTTTTAAAACTTTAAGGATATTTTATGATATGATTATACTAGGTGAGGAGCATGAAAAAATTATTTGCAAAGATTGATATTCCTTTGTTTTTGATGATGGTTTTATATTCTATACTAGGTTTAGTTATGATTTTAAGTGCTTCTAGTGTTTCTGCTGTATTACGCTATAAAGTATCTTCTTATCATTTTTTTATTCGTCAGTTTATTTTTATTGTTTTTTCCTTTGGGATAGGAATTTATTTTGTACTTAGCGATACTTTTAAGACTTCCAGGTATAAACTGTTTGTTCCTATTTTATTGGTAGGATGTATTGCAGCGTTAGTAGGTTTGTTTTTTCATGGTATGATTACAAATCATGCACAGAGCTGGTATGATTTAGGTTTTTTTAATTTACAACCAGCAGAGTTTGCGAAATCCATTTTAATTTTGTATATGGCTGTATTTTATGGAAAAACTTCTAAAAAGAAAAATGTGAGTCTTTATTATAATCTTATTCCTTTAGCCATAGCAGGGGTTATTTTTGTACTTATTGCTATGCAACCTGATTTAGGAGGGGCTTTGATTGTAGGTGGAATAGCCTTTTTAATTTTTATGGTGGTTCCTTTAAATAAACAGAATCAATTAAAATTATTTAAAGTTCTAGCCGTTGCTATAGTAATTGGAGGAATAGCCTTAGTATATAATGGTTCTAGTATTTTGAATGAGCGACAACTTGGACGGTTACAGTTTAAAAATCCTTGTGCTAGGTATTCAGAAGATACAGGATATCAGGTATGTAATGGATTTATTGCTATTCATAATGGTGGTTTATTTGGAGTAGGACTTGGAAATTCAACACAAAAGTATCTATATTTACCAGAGGCACATACTGATTTTATTTTTCCTATTTTAGTAGAAGAGTTAGGAGCAATTGTGGGTATTTTTGTATTACTCGGTTATCTTTATATTTTGTATCGTATTTTAAAAATTGCAAAAGGGGCTTCTGGGAATGTACGTAATATGATTTTGTGTTACGGTACTTTTGCTTTGATTTTACTTCATTTATTAGTCAATTTAATGGGGATTTTAGCCCTTATTCCTTTAACAGGGGTACCTATTCCATTCTTAACTTATGGGGGAAGTTTTACGATTAATTTGATTTTAATGCTTTTTGTAGTACAAAGAGTTGCATACGAAAATAAGACAGCAAAATTACAAAGAGAGATGGCTAGGTTATAATAGAGTATAAAATATATATTGGATTTCTATTTAACTAATTATGTAGAATAAATTGGGAGACAATTTTTAAAATCTTTGTCTTTTTTTTATTTTTTCTCTTTTAAAAAAAGGAAATTCCAAATTCTCAGTGTATATATAAGAGTGGAGGTGATAAATTTTTATGGATTTTATACTGAAATATTTGCAAGGGAAAATATTTCTTTTTGGTTTGATTATTCTATTAGGTTTTACCAATGTATTTTCCGTTTTCTATTTTTTAAATCGAGAAGAAAAAATGGAACCTTGTGTTTGTGAAGAATGCCCAATAGTATCTGCTGAAGAAGAAAAAGTTTCTTCCAAAATCAAAGTAGACCTTAAGGGATATGTAAAAAAACCAGGAGTATATGAAGTTGAAAGTGAAACGATTGTAAATGATTTAATTAAACTTGCAGGAGGTCTTAAATCAAATGGAACTACTGAAAATATCAATTTAAGTAAGAAATTAAAAGATGAAGATGTAATAATCATTTTATCTAAAACAGAATTAAAGAAGCAACAACAAAACAATACAAGTTCTACATCTACTATTACAAGGAATGAAACAACTACTTCTTCTTCTGCATCAATAGAAAATCAAAATCAGAAAGTTTCCCTTAATACTGCATCGAAAGAGGAACTTATGACATTAAATGGAATTGGAGAATCTAAAGCACTTGCCATTATAGAGTATCGAGCCCTCACTCCTTTTAAAGAGATTACAGAAATTATGAATGTTTCTGGTATTGGAGAATCCGTTTATGAAAAGATTAAAGATAGTATTACAGTCTAATTCTTTTTATCTTTTCTTTTTTCTTATTCTCTTACTTTATGTTTTCTTTTTTACAAAGGTAGTAAGATACAAAACAAGTATTTCTGATGATACAAAAGAAATTGTAGCAAAACTAATTTCTTTTACTATTGATGGAGACAAACTAAGTATGGTTTTGAAGGATAAAGAAAAAATTAGTGCAACGTATTATTTAAAAAGTGAAGAAGAAAAAGAATTATTTGAAAAGAATTTAAAAGTGGGAAAAACTTTAAAAGTGAAGGGCGAGAAAAAGGAAGTAACTGGAATGACGATTCCTAATACCTTTGATTACAAGAAGTATTTATATGAACAGAGAATTTATTTTTGTTTTCAAGTCACGCAAGTGGATATTTTAAGTGAAAAGATTTCTTTTTTGAATACCATTAAAAATAAAATCGCAGAACGTATTAAAATGCTAGGAAATGATTCTTATTTAAGAGCCTTTATTTTAGGGGATAAAACTTTTATTGCTAGTGATGAATATGACCATATTATGGAGAATGGTGTAAGTCATTTATTCGCTTTATCTGGTATGCATTTATCGCTTATTTATTTTTTTTTGGATAAACTCTTAAGAAAGAGAAGAGGAAAAAAGTTAATCATTTACGCATTTTTGTTTCTTTATTTGTTTATTACTGGATTTCCAGTTTCCTTCTTACGAGCCATTTTGTTTATGTTGTTTTTAGACTTTAACAAAAGAATGGATTTATCCATTTCAAAATTGAAAATTCTTTTCTTAACGGCTTTTTTTCTTTTACTTTTAAATCCATTTTATATTTATAATGTTGGATTTTGGTATACTTTTGTGGTTACTTTTTCATTATTGTTTTGTAGTTCTTTTTTGGAGCAGAAAAATAAAATTTTACAGATAATGATGGTAAGTTTTATTACATTTTTATTTAGTTTGCCCATTTCAATTTATTTAAATTATGAAATTAATTTGCTTTCTGTTTTTAATAATATCATTTTAGTTCCTTTTATTAGTACCTTTGTTTTTCCGTGTGCACTTATTGCGTTTTTTCTCCCTGTGTTCTTTCCTATATTTCAGTTTTTTATTTTTTTACTCGCTCAGTTAAATGTTTGCTTTGCCGCTTTTTCTATTTCTTTGGTTGTAGGAAAAATTTATTTATGGGAAGTATTTTTATTTTACTTTGTATTAATTTTAAGTGTTTTCTTTTCCTCAAAAAAACTGTTTTGTATTTTACCACTTCTTGTTGTTGTTTTTTATAATCAAAATCTGTTTCAATTTCATTATGAAGTATACTTTTTAGATGTTGGCCAAGGAGATGCTACACTTTTTGTTTCTCCTCAAAATAAAGAAATTATTTTAATTGATACAGGAGGAAGTATGTCTTATCCAAAGAAAGACTATCAAATACGGAATAGAGAATTCAATTTGGCGGATAATATAGTCACATTTTTAAAAAGCAAACGAATCAGACATATTGATTTATTGCTTCTTACTCATGGAGATGCAGATCATTTGGGATATGCAAGTGCTATTGGTAAGGAAATTGCAATAAAACAAGTGATGTTGAATAAAGGAGAAACAACAGACTTAGAGAAAGAACTAATTGAAAAATATAAAAGAATTGAAAACTATCAATCTAACTATTTTGATTTTCAAACCTTTTTTTTAAAAGTTTACAATAATGAAAATGATAATAGTATTCTTACGAAAATTAAAATTTATGATAAGACTTTTTTGCTAATGGGGGATGCTTCTAGTAAAGTAGAATGGGATTTAATGAATAAAACGGATGTAACTTCTTTCTTTTTAAAAGTGGGACATCATGGTTCAAATACAAGTTCTTCCTTTTCCTTTTTAAAGAAAGTACATCCAAATTATGCTATTATATCTGCTGGACGAAATAATAGATATCATCATCCTTCTAAGGAAACTATTGAAAACTTAAAAAAACTAAATATTCCTATTTTGAATACACAAGAGATAGGGACTATTCAGATTATAATTCAAAAAAAAGGGTTTCACATAAAGAAAACTTTAGCATAGTATATAATACACAAACGTTTGTGTTTAAATAGATGAAGGAGAAATTTTTCTTCTTTTTTCTTTTGTGAAAATTTTTAAGAAAAATAAAAAATAATGATATAATGAAAAAGGAGGATTTTTATGTATTTAATTTATGGAGAAAGTTATCGGCTTATTGAAGAAGAGATAGAAAAAATAATAAAAGAGAATACTAATGTAATTACAATGGATTTGAACGTTTCTTCTTTAGAGGATGTCATAAGAGAAGCCACTTATGTGTCTATGTTTCAAGAAAAAAAATTTTTAATTGTTCGTAATGCTTCTTTTTTTACAAGTTCTAAAACGAAAGAAGAAGATTTAGATATTCTTTTTAAATATATAGAAAATCCAATTGCTTTAACAACTATTCTTTTTACTTCTTATGAAAAGATTGATGCGAGAAAAAAAATTTATAAAGAATTTTCTAAGAAGTATAAAGTAATTTCTGTGGGTTCTTTGTCTTCAAATGATTTGATGATTAAAATACGTGATTATTGTTTTTATAATAAATTTAAAATTGATAATGAAACAATTATGTATATCATGACTGCTTGTATGAACAATTATGATTTGATTTATAATGAATTAAATAAAATATTTCTGTTTTATCATGAACCGCAAAAGATAGAATTAAGGGATGTAAGGGAAATTGTTGCTAAATCCCTTGTAGATAATAATTTTAAATTTGTAGAAGCGGTAATAGATAAAAACGCACGTCTTGCTCTTAAAATACTTGACGATTTGTTTGTATTAAAAGTTGATCCGATTGCACTTATAATGCTTCTTGCTCGGGAATTTCGTTTAATGCTTAGTGTTTCAACTTTAATGCGTTTAGGAATGCGAAAAAAAGAGGTGGCGAAGAAACTTGGTTTACAAGATTGGCAAATAGATAAAATAGAGCGAGAAAATACTAAATATTATGAAACGGATTTAGCAGAGTTTTTAAAAGAACTTTCTTTGATTGACTATAAAATTAAGAGTGGAGAGGGGGATAAGTATTTGGAGTTAAAGACATTTTTGCTGAGAGTATTTTAGGTTACAATTGATAAAAAAGTTTACATATTGAACAATTTATTGTTCAATATGAACATTTTTGTGTTATACTGAATTTAAGATAAGGAAAGAATAAGTAATAAAGTGAGGTATAACATATGACACAAAAGAAAAGAAATGCAGTATTGATTCTAACAGGAATCCTACTAAGTATAGGAGTACTAATCGGAGTAAGTTATGCATGGTGGACATTTAGAGCAACCCAGGA
>CANOWY010000012.1 GCA_947571135.1 uncultured Mycoplasmatota bacterium | reverse complement strand
AAACAAAGGCTTTGAGAGATTTTTGTTTGCTTCAACTGTCAAAGTCAGGATTATACAGAAAAATAAAACTATTTACAATAACCACTTAGTTGACAAAAAGATTACAAAATAAACTTGACATACTTTCAAAAATTGTCGAAAAATGTTATACTATGTCTAATGATAGAGAAGGTGAAAAAAGTGTATAAAAAAAGTTTCTTTTGTCTTTGCTTTGTATTTTGTTTTGTATTATTACATCACAATGTACATGCTGGAACCAAAATGGCACTCGTTACTTATAACAATGCCAGTTTGAGAACAGCACCAGGAACAAAAAATCCCGAGATTGCTGTTTTAAATTCAGGGACAAAATATAATTTAGCAGATGAAAATATCTATACAGGAAGTGGATGCTCTTCTGGTTGGTATAAACTAATTTATAATGAAAATACAACAGGATATGTTTGTGCCTCTTTACTTAGTATTGTTGAAGTATCCAGTGACGGAGAATCACCTAAAAATGCCTGCGAAACAGAATTATTCAATTTAGGCTTTCCCTCTAGTTATTGGGCAGGACTTTGTAGTTTAAAGAATGCTCATCCCAATTGGTCTTTTCAACCTGTAATGACAAACTTAGACTGGGAAACAGTAGTAGATAAAGAAAGTGCATGCAGAAAAAGTTATATTTCTTTTGCTTCATCTATTAATGAAAACTATATTGACAGAACTTGTAAGGGAGAGTATGCAACCACTTACTACCCAGCAAGTCAACAAGCCTTAGCCTTCTATATGGACCCAAGAAATTGGTTTGATGAAAAATACATTTTTCAATTTAATTACTTAAAGTATGACGATTCCATAACAACCCATTACACAAATGGAGTAAGAGCCATTATAGGAAATACAGATTTTTATCAATATAACCTAGGAAAAGGAAATGATTTAGCCTCTATTACAACAGAAGCCGGAAAAAATACCAATGTAAGTCCCATGTTTCTGGCATCTCGTATGCAAAAAGAATTAGGAAATGGCACTTCTTTAAAAACTCTATATAGTGGAGATGCTGGAGTATACAATTTTTTTAATTATGGAGTTACAGATTCTTGTGCAACAAGTAATGGTGCCAATAATTGTGGAGTTGCTTACGCAGAACAAAGAGGTTGGACGACACCACTTCTAGCCATACAAGGAGCCGCTGGACTTCTTGCTTCTACCTATATTAACGTTGGACAATACACGACATATTTTCAAAAATTCAATGTAGTTCCAACAGTACCAACTAATCTTTATATTCATCAGTATATGACAGATATTACAGCACCTTCTGCTGAGTCTTCTACCACGTATAAATCTTTTAGTTCGTTAGGAATATTAGATTTAGGATTTGTTTTCTATATTCCAGTTTATAATAATATGAATAAAACGATAAACAATAGCGGAAATGGTGGCTCTGGTGATGGTTCAACTTCTGCGACTACAATGGATATAGCATCTATTGTAACCTCTAGTGGATATCGTTATTCTAATGGATATATATCTGGTATTCCAATAGGAACAGATGTAGCAACTGTCATTAGTTCTATTGAAGCCATAAGTGGTACAGACGCAGTGATAAAAACAGCATCTGGTGAAAATATTACCTCTGGAAACATTGCAACAGGTTATAAAGTTGTTGTAACAAACAGCAACAGTAGAGAAGAATTGCAAGTTATTATAAAAGGCGATACCTCAGGAGATGGAGTAGTAAATGCCTTAGATTTATTACAAGTTCAAAAACAAATTTTAGGCTCTTATTCATTATCAGGTGCTTATAAACTAGCCGGAGACACCTCAGGAGATGGTGCCATAAACGCTTTAGATTTATTACAAGTTCAAAAACAAATTTTAGGTTTATATACCATAGCACAATAGGAGGAATTTTATGAAAAAAATTTATTTATGTTTTTTAAGCCTAGTAACTTTATGCTTATTTCCACTCGTCGTAAACGCAGCATCAGGTACAATTCGCGTAACAGGTTCTGCTAATGCTGTTGTAGGGAACCAAGTAAAAGTAACAGTTACATTAGCAAGTAGCACAAAAATAGGAAGTTGGCAGATGGATTTAAACTATGACAAATCCTATCTATCCTTAGTAAATAGTAGTGCAGAAGGTGGAGGCACTTCTATGGCATCATCTTCCGCAACAGGCGTAAAATCCAAAAGTTATACTTTTACTTTCAAAGTTTTAAAAAGTGGAAATACGAAAGTTTCTGTAAATAGTTATCTTGCGTATGCTTTTAGTGACTTAAGCCAATTATCCCTAACATCAAGTAGTCTTTCCATTAAACTCATGACCCAAAAAGAATTAGAAGCCACTTATAGTAAAGACAACAATTTAAAAAGTTTAAGTATAGAAGGATATGAACTAACCCCAGCATTCAACAAAGATACCTTAGAATACAAAGTAAGCATTCCCTCTGATGTAACTAATATTAATATTCTTGCTGAAAAAAATGACAGTAAAGCATCTGTAACAGGAGCAGGAGAAAAAGAAGTAGTAGAAGGAAATAATCGTTTTGAAATTATAGTTACAGCCCAAAATGGCAGTGAAAAAAAATACATTTTGGATATTGAAGTAGAAGATTTAAATCCAATTTCAGTAAAAATAGGGGATAATAATTACACCGTAGTAAAACGAAAAGATATTTTAGAAAAACCAAGCACGTTTGAGGAAACAACTATCACAATAAATGGTGCAGAAGTACCAGCATTTAAAAGTGAAATTACAGGTTTTATACTAGTGGGACTAAAAGATGAAACAGGAAAAATCATTTTGGCTATTTATGATGAACCAACAAAAACATACAGTCCATATCAAGAATTGCATGCCACGAACTTAACCTTATACTTAGCAGATTTTCCAAACGACTTAAAAGGCTATACAAAAACTACGCAAATCATAAATGAAAAAGAAGTAGTGGTTTATAAATACAAAGAAGATAGTCGTTTTGTAATTTGTTACGGAATGAATATTGAGACTGGAAAATACGAATACTATAAATATGATACTGAAGAAGGAACTTTTCAAATATGGGATACAGAAGAAATGCAAGATTTACAAAATGACATAAAAACGTATAAATTTGCTTGTATATTATTCTTAGGGGGATTATTATTTGCATTTATTTTAATCCTTTGCTTACTAAAGAAAAAGAAAAAAAGAAACAAAAAAGAGAAAAAGAAAGAATTAAAAAAAGAAGTTCGAAATATCAAAAGAGAAGAAGAAATAAAGGAAGAAGAACCGATAACAAAAAACGAAACACTAGAAGAAAAATTAAAAAAATTTGATCAATTTGATATAAAGGATGGAGAAAAGAAATAGGTTTGCTTTTCTCTTCATTTTTTTTATGGATTACGTTATAATAAAAATGGAAGTGAAATTATGTTTGTAAACGGTCATGACGTATTTGTTATTGTATTTGTTACTTTTTTATGTAGTTTAATTGTAACACCAATTGTAGAAAAAATAGCAAGACATGTAAAAGCACTAGATTATCCAAATGAACGGCGTCTGAATAAAGTTCCTATGCCAACACTAGGAGGACTTGCCATATTTTTCTCTTTTATGCTTGGGTATATGCTCTATGCTAGAAGTAGTATTCAAATGTTATCTATTTTAATGGGAAGTTTCTTACTTATTTTTATGGGCATAATAGATGATATTAACCCCTTAAAAGCCAAATACCAGTTACTTGTTCAAATACTTGCTACTGCAATTGTTGTATTTTATGGGCATATTTCTTTAGATTATGTAAGTATTTTAGGAATGAACTTTACCTTTACGGCTCCTTGGAATTATATCATAACGCTAGTTTTAATTGTATCTATTATCAATGCGATTAACTTATCAGATGGATTAGACGGTTTATGTTCTGGAATAAGTTCTATTTATTTTCTTACAATTTCTATCATCGCATTTATTATGAATGCCCAACAAGGACTTGACACAACACTTGCTTTAATTATGTTAGGTTCTATTTTAGGTTTTTTAGTTTACAATTTTCCACCTGCAAGAGTTTATCTTGGAGATACAGGGAGTAACTTTTTAGGCTTTATTATTGCCGTAACAACATTACTTGGCTACAAAACAGCGACCTTTACTTCTTTAATTATTCCTTTAATTATTCTTGCTACACCGATTATTGACGTTGTATTTTCTATTATTAGAAGAATACTAAAAAAACAAAATCCATTTAGTACCCCAGACAAAGGCCATATTCATCATCAACTATTAAAAATGCAATTTTCAACACGTACTTCCTTATTAATTATCTATGCCATTGATATTTTATTTGCTGGATTATCTATCTTTTACGCTCTAGGAGATACCTATTATGTTATTTTCATTTATGTAGGATTAATGATTATCTTCTTATTCATTGTCTTAAAAACAGATATTTTATTTAAACATAATAATGAAAAGAAGAAAAATAAGAAAGAAACAAAAAAAGGGAAGAAAAAGAAATAAGAAAAATATGGAAAGCAAATACTTTCTCTTTAAAAGAAGGTATTTTTTTTAATTATAAATGTTTTATCACCAAACACTTTTATAAGAATTTAATGAAAAGAATACTTTTTTTGATATAATATTAAAAAAGGAGAAGAAAAACTATGACAAAATTAAAAAAAATAGATGGACTATACCTACTTATATTTTTATTACCTTTTTTAGATGGTATATCTTTGATAAACACTACTACCTTTTTAATAACTTTGACTTTAAAAGGATTATTTCTATTGTATAGTGTTTATTATTTAGTAAAAAATACGAAACATAAAAAAATTTTTGCCCTTTTAGGAATATATTTTTTTATTTATCTTCTCCATGTATTTACAAACCATCTAAACCCTTCTTTTGAAATTACCAATCTACTTACTATTTTTTCTTTACCAACCTTCATTCTATTCTTTACTCAATATCAAAAAGAAACTATGACTAAAAAAACAATTACTATTTTATCTTTACTATATATTATAGTATTACTCATTTTCTCTTTATTTGGCTTTACCATAAATAATGAAATCTTAAATCTATTTCTTCTTCTTTTTGGTGTATCACTTATATATATAATAGAAAGCAATAGTTATTTATTAAAAGGATTATTTTTAATAGCATTTTGCCTTTTAACTCTATTCATAAACAATGAAATTTTCTTTATTAGTATTCTTATGTTAGTTCTCTTTTACCTTTTTGGTAACCTAAGAAAAATAGCAAAAACAATAAAAAAGAACCAACTAAAATCTCTTCTTCTTGTTTTAGCATTATGTATAGGGCTTGCCGTTTATATACCTAAGATGGATTTAACAAAAGATAAAACATCTTTAGAACCATATAGTACGAAAGAGATTTTCATTAATGAAAGAATCGATTTATTAAAAAATGTTCAAAAAAGTTTTAAAGAAAGTAGTGGTATGGAAAAAGTATTAGGTATAGGATACGAAAAACTAAATTCCATTCATTATGTAGAAAGTGATATTTTTGATTTATTTTATAGCATTGGAATCTTAGGGCTATTCTTTTATTTTTTCTACTTTGCGTATGTATTTAAATTTAGTCATTTAAAAAAGAACTATACAATTATATTTGTCTTTCTGCTTATTTTATCCAATTTGGGAAATGTTTTAATAAACCCATATTTAATTCCTTTTCTAAGTTTATTGTTCTTAATTTCAAAAAATGATAATGGTAAAATGAAAAAGGATATCTTATTTGTAAGCAATATGTATCCAAGTAAAGAATATCCTCATTATGGAATATTTGTGAAAAATACATATGATTTATTAGTAGAAGCAAATCATACAATAGATTTAGTTGTAATGTATAAAACAACAGGAAAAATAAAAAAATTATTTTCTTATATAAAAATGTGTGGTCTCTCTTTATTAAAAGCAGTTTTTAATAATTACGATTATATCTATGTTCATTTTGTTTCCCATACAACAGCAGGAGTATTTATTCCCGCCTTATGTGCAAAAAATACCAAACTAGTGTTAAATACTCATGGAAATGATATTGTAGCTGATACAAATGTGGACAAAGGGTATTTAGGACTCACTAGACTTTTCCTAAAAGGATCGGATATTGTAATTTCTCCCTCTAACTATTTTAAAAAAGTATTGATTAAAAATTATAAGGTTGCAAAAGAAAAAATAGTAATTTTCCCATCGGGTGGGGTCGATTTAGCAAAATTTAAAAAAATGAATAAAAAGACGGCATTAAAAAATGTAGAATTAGATAGTAAATATACATATTTTGCCTTTATTGCACGAATTGAAAAAGACAAAGGATATGATGTATATGTAAAAGCCATTCATGAATTCCGTAAAATAAACAAAAAAGAAGATGTGAAATTCTTGCTCGTTGGTAGTGGAAGTGAAGAACCTCAACTAAAAAAGTGGATACAGAAATATAAATTAGAAAAAGTGATCATAAGAAAACCATTAGTAAGCCAAGAAGAACTTGTAAGTATTTATAATGCCATAGACGCTTTTATTTATCCGACTAGAATGAAAAGTGAGTCATTGGGGCTAACGGGACTAGAAGCCATGGCCTGTGAAACATTCGTAATTGGTAGCAACAAATATGGTCCAAGTGACTATCTAATAGATGGTGAAAATAGTTTAACGTTTAATCCGAGTGATGATAAAGAATTAGCAAATAAAATGGATACGTTTTTAAATCTAAAAACAACGGAAAAAAATAAACTTATCAAAAATGCACGTAAAAAAAGTGAAGAGTATAGTAGTGAAAATACGAAAGGTGCAATCTTGGATGTATTTAAAAATTAGACTTTTAAAATGAAATTTCTATTGTAGTTTTATCAAGAAGATTAGATAATGATTACGAGTTTGCAAGCGCTACGTTTCTATATTTTTTAGATATAGTTACTAGTGCTTTTTTATTGTTTGAAGTATTAAAACAACAATTCTCTTTAGTCGAAACTTTCCTAGAAATCCATATTTCCATGAAACAAATAGACAGATTTTTCTTCTTTTGATAAAATAATAAAGAGGGTAACAAAATATGAAAAATGGAATAGTTATACTAAATTATAATGATAGTGAAAATACAAAATTAATGTTAGAAGAAATCAAAAATTATAAAATACTAGATGTTATTATTGTAGTAGATAATAAAAGCACTGATAATTCACTAAAAGAATTAAAACAATTTGAAAATCACAAAATTAAAATAGTGGAAGCAAAAGAAAATAAAGGATATGCTTCTGGAAATAATGTAGGAATTCAATATTTAATGAAAAATCATGATGTAGAAAATATTATTATTTCCAATCCAGATATCATAGTAACAGAAAAAGAAATAAAGAATTTAGTTGAAAATTTAGAAAAAAACAACGTAGCAGTCATTGCTCCCAATATAAAAGAACCAACTGGTGTTTCTCGTGGTTGGAAATTACCCACATTTCCATCAGAACTTGTAGCCAATATCCCATTTTTTAGACGTTTTGAACTGTCTATACTATCGTACCCAAAAGAGGAGTATAAAAAAGATTTAACCAAAGTAGATGTAGTAAAGGGATGTTTCTTCATTATAAAGAAAAAAGTTTTAGAAGATATCGGTTATTTTGATGAAAATACATTTTTATATTACGAAGAAATTATTATGGCAAAAAAATTAAAAGAAAAAGGATATTCGACTTATGTTGATAACAATGTGACAGTTATTCACGCTTTAAGTGCTTGTGTGGATAAAAATGTCAATCGAATAGAAAAGTTTAAAATTTTAAAAAAAAGTCAATATTATTATGAAAAATATATAAATAAAATGAATATCTTCAAACTATTAATATTAAGAATTTTTTACTATATTTATTTACTTGGTTTAGAAATAGAAAAATGGATTAAGAGGTGAAAATATGAAAACTATGGTATATACAGCAATAACTGGAGATTATGATACCTTAAAAGAAATAAAGTATATAGATAAAGAAATAGATTATTATTGTTTTACAAATAACCCAAAAATTAAAAGCAAAACTTGGAAAATTATGTCCTTAGATAATCCAGAACTCTTAGATTTCATTAGATTAGAAAGAAAAATCAAAATTCTTGGTTGTGAAGAAATCTTTAAAAATTATGATTTGGCCGTTTATATGGACGCTAATATAGAATTAAGAAAACCAGTTAGTGAGTTTATTAAAAAAGAATGTGACCTTAAAAATTACGACTTTTTTTCTCTTATCCATTCCGATAGAGATTGTATTTATGAAGAGGCAAAAGTATGTATTGATTGGAAAAAAGACGATAAAAAGATTATTGAGGAAGAAATGACATTTTTAAAAAAAGAAAATTTTCCCGAACATTATGGACTTACTGCTAATAATTTCTTTGTCTATAAACCCAATAATAGCAAAATTAAAAAAGTACAAAATTGTTGGTGGAATATGGTAAAACGATACAGTAGAAGAGATCAACTTTCCTTTATGTACTCCCTTTGGAAACACAAATACAAAAAAGTACAATTCATAAATGTTTTATGGTATAACAACGATTACTTTTTTATTCATGAACATAATAAAAGCAAAGAAGTTATCATAAAGGAACTAAATGAAAAAATAACGATACTAGAAAAAGATTTCAATAATATGCAAATGCAAAATCAAAAACAAGAAACAATAATAAAAAAATTAAATAATGAATTGACTAAATCTCATGATTCTTTAAACCAAATATTAAATAGCAAAAGTTGGACATACATTAGTAAAATTCGTAATCTCTATAACAAATTCAAACGGGGGGGGGGTATAAATTACTTTAATAAAATAAAATGGAATTATTAAAGAGGAAAACTATGAAAAATATTATAATAATTGGAGCACGTGGATACAAATCTAATTACGGGGGTTGGGAAACCTTTGTAACCAATTTAATAGAAAACTATTGTGATAAAAATACCAAGTTTCATGTTCCAGAACTGACTCACAATAAAAAAGAGAATAAAAAAATAATCGAAAAAAATCAGGTTTCTTGTTTGCAAGTCTATTCCCCTAAAGTTGGATTTGTAACCATGTTTATCTATGCAATAGTAGCATTAAAACGAATGAAAAAATACATTAAAAAAAATAATTTAGAAAATTCAATGGTTTACGTACTGGGTTGTCGTATGGGGCCGTTTTATCCTTTTTTAGTACGTCCATTAAAAAAGAAAGGAATCAAAATTTATTTAAATCCTGATGGACTTGAATGGATGCGTGATAAATGGGCATGGTGGATAAAAAAGTGTTTTAAAATAAGTGAATACTGTATGATTAAGCACAGTGATGGAATAATAAGTGATTCAAAAGCGATTAAAGAATACATAGATACAAAATATAAAAAGTTTCATAAACCATCTTATTTTATTCCTTACGGGGCCTATTTAAATGAAAAAGAGTGTAAAACAAATATTGTTAAAGAATTGTATAAAAAATATCAAATAAGTGAAAATAACTATTATCTAATTGTCGGGCGATTTGTACCAGAAAATAACTATGAACTTATGATAAAAGAGTTCATGAGTAGCGATACTAAAAGGGATTTAGTCATTGTATCCAATGTAGAAGAAAATAGGTTTTATAAAGAACTAGAAAAGAAAACGTGCTTTTCGAGTGATGCAAGAATTAAATTTATTGGTTCCGTTTACGATCATGCAACGCTTCTTTACATAAGACGAAATGCTTATGCTTATATTCATGGACATAGTGCAGGAGGAACAAATCCTTCTCTTTTAGAAGCACTAGCAAGCACAAAATTAAATATTTTATTTAATGCAATTTACAATGTAGAAGTTGGTATGATGTCTTCTTTCTATTTCAGCAAACAAAAAGGAGACTTAAAAAGACAGATTGAAAAAGTAGAAAAATTTGATGACAAAACAATCAAAAAATATGAGAATCTTTCCAAAGATAGAATAAAAAAAGAATATACATGGAAACTAGTAGTAGAGAGTTACAAAAAAATTTGGTAAATTAAAAAATTAATGGTATTCTTATATAGAAGAGTTAGGAGGTAAGGACATGCCTAAAAATGCAATTGTTGTAAAAGATGTAACAAAAAACTTTAAACTTTACTATGACAAACCAAGCACATTAAAAGAAAGACTTGTATTTTGGAATAAGAAAAAGGCTGATGTACATACTGTACTAAAAGAAGTTTCCTTAGATATCAAAAAAGGAGAGACTGTCGCACTAATCGGTATAAATGGAAGTGGAAAATCAACTCTTTTAAAACTGATGACTAAAATTATTTATCCTACAGAGGGTAAAATTACGACGAATGGCAAATTAACTTCCTTACTTGAACTAGGAGCAGGCTTTCATCCGGATTTTACAGGTCGTGAAAACATTTACTTTAACGCTGCTATATTTGGCTTAACGAAACAAGAAATAGACAAACGTTTAGAAGACATCATAGAATTTTCAGAACTAGGAGAATTTATTGATAGTCCTGTTCGTACTTATTCATCAGGAATGTACATGCGACTTGCGTTTTCTGTTGCTATTAATGTAGATGCTGAAATACTTTTAATCGACGAAATCCTAGCCGTAGGAGATGCTCATTTTCAAGAAAAGTGTTTTTCTAAATTAGAAGAACTAAAAAATAGTAACAAAACAATTGTAATCGTAAGTCATAGTTTACAGTCAGTAAAAAAATTATGTACGCGTTTTGTATGGATTCATGAAGGAAAAATCAAAATGGATGGAAATGAAAAAGTGATTGATGAATACATGAAGGTGTGTGGTTAAGATGTTAAAAGAATTATATAACTATCGAGAACTTTTAAAAACCAATGTAAAAAAAGAGATTCGTGGAAAATACAAAGGTTCTTTTTTAGGAATCTTATGGTCTTTTATTAGTCCTCTTTTAATGACATTAGTTTATGCAATTGTATTTCCGTTTATTTTAAAAAGTACAGAACCTCACTATGTAACGTTTATCATTATCGGAGTTCTTCCATGGACTTGGTTTACCAATATGATGGCAAATGGAACTACTATAATACTCTCAAATGCTGGTGTAATTAAAAAAGTATATTTTCCAAGAGAAATATTACCTATTTCGGTAGTAACAAGTGGGATGATTAATTTCTTAATTTCTTGTTTAATTATTGGTATTTTTCTCATTTGTTCTGGTATAGGTTTTAGTCCATACATTCTTTTACTTCCTGTAGTTGTAATCATTCAATTTTTATTTTCATTAGGAATTGTTTTTATTACAAGTGCAATTGATATCTATATAAGAGACTTGGAATATATTATTGCCTTTTTAGTAAATATATTGTTCTATGCAACTCCTATTTTATATTCTCCAGAAATGTTTGCAGGAACACCAATTGCTACCTTAATTAAATTAAATCCGATGGGGACGATTATAAATTCTTATCGAGATATCTTCTTTTATAAACAAATGCCTGATATAATATCGTTAGTGGTTTTAATAGGAGGATGTTTAGGATTCTGCATTATAGGATATTTCCTATTTAAAAAGTTATCGAAGGGGTTTGCAGAGGAGGTTTAATTTTGATAACATTTGTCATTTTACATTACAACAATCTTAGCGATACAAAAGAATGTATTGCTTCCATTAAAAAATTAAAAGGAAGAAAAAAAATTATTGTTGTGGATAACCATACTTTAAATGAAGAAGAATCCAAAAATTTAGAAAAAGAAGTCAATGATTTACTTTTACTAGAAGAAAATCTAGGTTTTGCCAAAGCAAACAATCAAGGAATTCTTCTTGCTAAAGAAAAATATGACGCCAAATTTGTGGTAGTTATCAACAACGATATCGTGATTAACCAAGAAAATTTTATTGACATTATAAAAGAAGATTACAAGAAATATCAATTTGATATGTTAGGAGGAAAAATTATTTCTCCAGGAGATTCTTGCAATCCATTTCCTGCTCTAGAAAGTAGAGAAGTGGTCTTAAAAGAAATCGCCTACACTAGAAAACTAATCAAAATATATGAAAATGATTTATTAACTTCTCTTTTAAAAATGTATATTACACTAAAACATGTAATTAAAAAACCAGTGAAAATGACAAATGGGAAATATTTACAAGAACAAGTGCCTCTTCATGGTTGTGCTCTCATATTCTCAAAAAAATATTTAGAAAAATACAAAGAGCCTTTTTATAAAGAAACTTTCTTATACCATGAAGAAGATTTTTTATACGAGAGAATAAAAAAAGATAATTTAATCAGCGTTTATGATCCAAATTTAGAAGTTTATCATAAAGAAGGTGCTTCTCTAAAAGCAACGTTAAAAAGCAAACGTGAAAAAAAATTATTTCGTGAACAAGAAAGACTAAAATCGTTAATCCTATTAGAAAAATACATGAGAGAAGGAGAATAGAATGGAACGTCATAAAATTTCAATTATCATTTCGGTTTACAATACGGAAAAATATTTAGAAAAATGTTTGGATTCTGTAATAAACCAAACTTACCAAAATCTAGAAATTATTTTAGTAGACGATTGTTCTAAAGATGGTTCATTAAAAGTAATAGAAAAGTATGCGAAAAAAGATAAAAGAATTATAGTTTTAAAAAATGACCAAAACATTGGACTTGCCAGTTCTAGAAATAAAGCACTAGATTTAGCAACAGGAGACTATATAGGATTTATTGATAGTGACGATTATATAGATAAAGATTATTATAAAGTACTAGCGACTCATATAAAAGAATCAGATATAGTTGTGTGTGATATCAACTTAGTTTATGAAAAAGGAAACAATTTAGTAAAATGTGGAACAAAAGACAATCAAATTATCAACATAATAAACAACGGGCTTGCCGCAAGTGCTTGCAATAAATTATTTAAAAAAGAATTATTTGGAAATATGCGTTATCCTAAAGATATAATCAATGAAGATGTCGCCGTAATTTTGCCACTACTTGCAAATGCCAAAAATGTCAAATACACAGATGAAGTTTATTATAATTACATGCAAAGGGAAAGTTCTATACAAAATTCAAGTATTGAACGAAAAAGATTTGATATTTTTAAAACCGTTTCGCTAGCCTTCCAAAAAATAAAAAAGAAAGAATTTAGAGAAGTTATTATCTTTAACCAAATTATTTTGTTATTACTATTTGTTTTGCCAAAAGAAAAAAAGAGAATAAAACGTTATAAACTATTAAAAGAGTATTCACGCTTAGCCAAGCAATATGATATTGCAAACAATAAATACCTTTTAGAATTTATCAGTTTACAAGGATTCAAACATCAACTTTACTATAAAGCATTAGTAAAGAGTACAAGTAGTGGCTTTATTTTCTTTGCTAACTTCCTAATTTCTTTCTATCAATTTTATAGAGATCATTTTACCAAAGAAGTAATTAAGGAAAACATAACAGAAGAGGATTTAGAAGAATTAGCAAAAAGAAATTCTTCTAAAAAATCTAAATTTAAAATCAGTGTTGTTATTCCAAACTATAACTATAGTAAATTTTTATTTCAAAGAATGTACAGTATATTAAACCAAACCTGTAAAATTCATGAAATTATTTTACTCGATGATTGTTCAAATGATGATAGCAAAAAAACAATTAAAATCCTAGAAAAAATAATTTCGCCTTATATAAAAATGAAAACGGTTTTTAATGAGAAAAATAGTGGATCTGCTTTTAAACAATGGTATAAAGGTTTTAAAGAAGCAACAGGAGATTATGTCTGGATTGCAGAAGCCGACGATTATTGTAATAAAAAATTACTTCAATTTTTACAAAAAGGATTGACAAAAGACATTGTAATTTCATATGCAGATACTTCTTTTATAGATGTAGATGGAAAAGTCTATATAGGAAGTATAGTAAAAGAAATTGATATTCAGCATTCTGGTCATTTCAATAAAAGTTTTGTAAATGATGGCGTAAAAGAATTAGAAGATTATGCCTTTTTAAATACTACCATTGCCAATGTTTCTTCTTGTATTATAAGAAATGGTGATTATGATTTCTTTAAAGAAGCAAGCCAATACAAACAAGTAGGGGATTGGTACATTTATGCTAATTTAATGTTTCATGGTAGTGTTAAATATACTTATAAACAATTAAATTATTATCGAGTGCATGGAAGTAATGTTACGTCAACCACAAAAAAAGTACAACACTTAAAAGAAATTCAAAGTATGCATGAATACTTAGATAGCAAGATAAAATTTGACAAACACCAAAAGAAATTGATACAAGAAAGATATAAATTTTTAAGAAAAGTGTGGGATATAGAAAAAAAATAAGTAATATATTTGTTTAAAGATATTTTATTTGATATAATTTTTTCAGGAAGGTAGTAAAATATGACAAAAAAAACACAAAAGAAAAGAAAAATAAAAAAAGTGGAATTAAAAAATCTGAATTTTAAATCATTAATCGATACAACAAAGCAAAAAATAATAGATTATAAAAAAGATTTAACTCCTAGAAAGATTATTTCAATCATTGCTATTCTTTTTATATTAATAATTACAATTTCTGTTTTTATGAAGTTTACATTATTAATTACCGTAGATGGTTCATCTTATTATCAATATTTGAAGTATTTTGAAGGAAAGGCAAGTTTTGGAGAATGGCCAACAGTAAGAGGCTTTTCATTTCCACTTATTATATTCTTAATTACTAAAATATTTGGAAATAGTATTAGAGGAATTTTAATAGGCTTTTTATTATTTTTCCTTGGCATGGCCTTTTTTGCTTATAAAATTATTAAAGTATTAATAAAAGAAAATGGCTTGGAACAAAGACAAATATTGTATTGGGTTTTGTTTGTATTCTTTTTTCTTTTTAATCCATTAATTATCGGATACAGTCATACTTTGCTAACAGAAGCAGTGACTCCATTTTTTTATTTTCTTGCGGCCTATTTATGTTTAAAATGGAATGAAATAGAATTTAAAGATAATAAAAAGAAGTTTATTATCTATTCTATAATTTTAATTTTAACAGGAGTATTTGTATGGTTTATAAAACAACCTTATGCACCTGCATATTGGGGATTATTACTTATTTCTTCTGTGATGAGTGGAATTTATCATCGCAAATTAAAATTTTTTCTTCAAAAAGTACCAGTATTTTTTTTCTGCTTAGTTTGCACAGTTTTATCAATAATAGCATGGAATCAATTTTTAACTTTAAATGGAAAGAGCGAAATAGAATTTGATAATTCCCAAATGATGGCAAATGCTAGCATTGGCTTTGTTTACCATTATAGAGAGTTGAAAAAACAAGATTTTTGCAATATTAATGTCATTCAAAATAAAAAAATGGAAGAAAAAAGCAAAAATAAAATTTTAGAACTAGAGAAAAGTAACGAAAATTGGTGCGATTATTTAGTTCTCTATGATATTTACGATTTAAATTTAAATTATATAGAAACAGATGGCATTATAAAAAAGAATGAAAATAAATCGCTTCAAGAAGTAATAGGTTTTTATTTAAAAAGTATTATTAAGCATCCAATTTTAGTGATTCATTCCTATTATGAAAATTATTTAGTATTATTAAATTTAGAAAGAGCAACAGAATATAATCTAAGTGGTGTAATAGAAGCAGACATAAAAGGAGAAAATCATGGAACTGGATATATTGTGTTAAAAGAAGGATATAAAAATTGCTGGTGGCAATGGCAGGATTGGAATTCTATTTCAGAAAATATGCAACAACTTGTAACAGGTATGAACCATTTTGAAAGTAATACTAATACTGGAAGTAAAATATCAGTAATTATGCAATTTTTAGAAAAAGGATCGGACTTAACATTTACAATATTTTTATATTTGTCTTTGCCTGTATGTATTTATGGTTTCATAATGAGCATTATAAAGAAAAGAGATAAGTCTTATTTTATGATAACAGTTTTAAGTGGCTCTGCATTTATCGGAATTTTCTTTCATGTATTTACAGTTGCTTTATTAGACAGGTATTGCTATCCTGTATATCCTTTAATGCTATTATGTATGATTATTATGTGTATGGATAAAAGTAAAAAATATGTTTTAAAAGATAATAATTCTAAATAAAAAAGTTGGTGATTCTATGGCTATTGGTGTAGTAGGAAATGATAAAAAAAACAAATTACTGCATATTAAACAAAATAAATATTATGACGATACATTTAAACCAGATATTCATAATGAAAATGAATCGCATGCTTTAATATGCCAAAATGTAAAAAAAGAAACTAGAGTTTTAGATGTTGGTTGTTCACAGGGAATTTGCGGAATACTTTTGAAAAAAGAATTAAACTGCGAAGTATATGGTATAGAACTAGATGAAAAAGCAGTGGAATGTGCAGAAAAAACAAATTGCTATAAAAAAATATATAATTTTGATATCTGCGATACTACTTCTAAAGAATATAAAAGTTTTTTTAACACGCAGTTCGATTTTGATTATATTATCTTTTCAGATGTTTTAGAACATTTATTAAATCCAGCAGAAGTAGTATTTAAATTTGGAGAAAAATTAAAAAAAGGTGGACAAGTGCTTGTAAGTTTGCCTAATATCGCACATTACGATATCATAAACGGATTATTAAATGAAAAATTTAATTATTCTGATATGGGTCTTCTTGATAATACTCATTTAAGATTTTTTACGATTTCTTCTTTTGCTGAATACATTGAGGCTGCTAACAGTGAAAATTCCTATAAATTTGATTTGAAACTACTAGGGCAAACTAAAATTAACCCACCTTTCATAGGTGAATATCCTAAATTAGATGAAATAATAGAAAAAAATCCTAACTTAGTTGTTTTACAAAATATTTTTTCTTTAGAGAAAATAGATAAAAAAATGGATACACCCAATTTAATACGTTTATTAAATCAAGATACACTAAATTTAAGTGAAATTTTAAACCAAAAATTAGACGATTTAGAAAAAACAAAAATAATAAACAAAAGTTTAGAAGAAGCCTTCTTATCCACAAGAGATAAATTAGATTATGTTTACAATGAATACCAAAAAATTATAAACAGTAGAATATGGCGTTATACAGAGCCATTAAGAAAAGTAAAAAGACATTTATCAGAAATTAAGAAAAAAAGAAATATGAGTAAAGACAATAAAGAATCGATTTTGTTTTTTGTTCAATCTTGGGTGGATATTTACGATAAAACTAACACTAATATTGGAGGAACAACCTTACATGTTTTAGATATCATAAATGGCTTAAAAGAAAGCAAAAACTGTTATGTTCTAACAGTTATCAACAATAAATATATGTTAGTTACTTTTGATGGAGATACCCAGAAAATTTATGATTTAAATATTGAAGTCAAAACGTTTAAATACGATAAATATGATTACGAATTTTTAGAAATGTGTAATATAATAATTGAAAATTTAAATATTGATTTATTACATATTCATCATTTATCTGGATTTCCTTGCGATGTAGAATTTATTATACAAAAGATAAAAACAGTATTTACTGCACATGATTATTTTTTAATATGCCCAAGTTTCTTTTTATTAAAGGATAATGGTAATATCTGTCAAAAAGAAGAAAAAGAATGTAGTAAATGCATACTTAATAATGATGTAGATATGCCGACAAGGACTACAGCAGTACAAAACTTTATAAAAAATGTAGATAAATTTATTTTTCCAGACGAGAGTGTAAAAGAAGAAATAACTAAATATTTTAGTATAGAAGATAGCAGTGTTATTCCTCATGGAATGAACTTAGAAGAATTTAAAATAGAAAAAAAGAATACAAATTATCTAGAAGAAGAAAAAATAAATATTGCATTTGTTGGATTTATCAATGAGCATAAAGGATTAAAAATTATAAAAGATTTAGTGCTAAACAACAGAAATGAAAATGTAGTTTTCCATTTGTTTGGAGAAAGCATAGACCAAACTTTAAATCAAAATAGAAATAACTATAGTTTTCATGGAAAATATAACAAACGAGATTTACCTAATTTATTAGTACAAAATAATATAAAATATGTATTTTTACTTTCAAATTGTTTAGAAACATTTAGTTATACACTATCAGAAGTTTCTTTAGTAGGTGTTCCAATTGTTGCTTTTGATTTAGGAGCAATTGGAAATAGAGTGAAAAAAGATAACATAGGGTGGTTAGTAGACTATAACGAAAAAACAACATATCAAGACATTATAAACATTTATCCAACTATTTTTAACAGTGATAATTACAAAGAAAAAGTCGAAAATATTCAAAAATTAAAAATTCTTAGTATTGAAGAAATGGTGGAAGAAATAAACAAAATCTATAACGAATTAATAGAAATGCCTTTAAATAACGATTATTATAAAATATATAAATTCTTAAGTAATTATTATTTAAAGTATGAGATAAAGTAAGGAGATTAAAATTATGATAGTATATACTTCTATATGTATGAATTATTTGCCAAAAGCATTAGTATTAGGAGAATCATTAAAACAACATAATAAGAATGTAAAATTTTTTATAGTTTTGTTAGAAAGAGAAATACCAGAATGTTGGCCTGAAAATACCAAAAATATTGTAGATAAGGTTATTCTCGCTAAAGACTTAGGAAATGATGATTTTGATAAATTCATATTTAAACATTCTATTGTAGAAGCATCAACATCAATAAAAGGAAGAGCACTATTACATTTGTTAGAAGAATACAAAGAAAAAGTAGTGTATATCGATCCAGACATTATGATTTATAATTCTTTAGAAGAGTTATCGAATTTAATGGATAAAAACGATATTATTTTGACACCTCATTTAACAATTCCAGAACAAAATGAAATAGATATTCAAAATAATGAATTATGTGCTTTGCAACACGGAGTATATAATTTAGGTTTCCTAGCAGTAAGTCCTACAGAAGAAGGTTTAAGATTTGCAAAGTGGTGGAAAGATAGATTAGAATTATATTGTTATGATGACATTCCAAGAGGAATTTTTACTGACCAAAGATGGTGCGATTTAGCCCCAGCCTATTTTAATGTTTATATCTTAAAAAATCCTGGATATAATATGGCTCCTTGGAATTTATCTACTAGAAAATTAGAATTTAAAAATAACAAAATTATAGTAAACGAACACTTTGAATTAGTATTCTTTCATTATTCTGGATTTGATAGTGGAGCAAATGAAACCGTTTTTGATTATTACGTTCCTGATAAAAATAATTATATATACTCACTAAGAAACGAATATATAGCAAAAATGAATACCAAAAATCAAAGTGTATTAGGAAAATATAAATGGACATATGATTATTACTTTAATGGCGAAAAAATTGATAAAGAAGTTCGAATTCAATATAGAGACAGAAATTATTTTGAAAGTATTGATATAAATCCATTCGCTTTAAGTAATAAACATTTTCATAAAATTTTTGAACCAGAAGCAGAAGAGAAAAATAATAACAATAAAAAAGATAGTTTTGCTAGAAAAGTATTTCGAAAAATAGTTCCATTTAAAGTAAGAAAGATATTAAAAAATATATTTAAATTTTAAATAGTTAGAATATTACGCTATATTACTAAATTTACAAAGTAATAAGCGTTTTTAATTTTAGAATGAACATTATAAAAATAAATTTAAAATGATTCAAATCACTTAGCATTTTACTTCTAAAATTGAATGTGTTAGAATGAATACAAGTGATGAAAATGAAAAGTAAAGATAAAGTTTTAATAGTTATTCCTGCTTATAATGAAGCAGAAAATATTTTAAAAGTAATTAAAGAAATAAAAAAAGATGTTCCAAAAAACTTTGATGTATTAGTTATTAATGATAGTTCCAAAGACAATACAGAAGAAATATTAATAGAAAATAAAATTAATTATTTAAATAACATCTATAATATGAAATATGCTATGTCAGTCCAAACGGGAATAAAGTATGCGTATGAAAATGATTATGACTATGTAATTCAAATGGATGCAGACGGACAACACATTCCAAGTGAAGCCGTAAAACTATACGAAACAATGAAAGAAAAGAATTGTGATATTGTCATTGGCTCTAGATATTTAAAAGATTTAGGATATCCTTGTCCTTTTTTTAGAAGAGTAGGAACAAAAATATTTGAAATGATGATAAGGATTTTTTGTAATAAAAAAATAGTAGATCCTTTATCTGGTTTTCAATGTTTAAATAAAAAGGTAATTAAAGAATATTCACAAAAAGGAGTATATCCAGAATTTCCAGACGCAAACCTAGTAATTGAAATGCTCTATAAAGGATTTATAATAGAAGAATTTCCGGTCAAAATGAGAATACGTGAAAGTGGAGAAAGTATGCATGGGGGTATCATAAAACCTATTAAATATATGGTGCATATGTTTTATGCAATAGTACTAATTGTCATACAAAATATTGGAAGAAAGAAAGTGAAATAATGAAGAAAATCTATTTTATAGTTGGAACTATTATTATAGGTCTTTATATTCTTAATGAAGTAAGAAAGAAAAGATTTTCCATTAAAGAAAGTTTTTACTGGATATTAGGGGTTTTATTAATGCTTGTACTTGCGATATTTCCACAATGTATTGATTTCTTAGCAATTTATTTAGGTGTTGCTTATCCACCATCATTATTATTCGTAATTTGTATTCTATTTTTAGTATTAATGAATTTTAGAAATTCTAAAAGAATTACCAAACAACAAGAAGAAATTGTAGAACTTGAACAAAACTTGGCTATTTTAAAAGATAAAGTAAACAAAAATGTGAAAAAATAAAGCAAAATATCATACAAAAGTGTGATGTTTTTTTATAAAAAATTTTGCAAAAGTGTGATTTTAACGGAATTTAGAAAAATAATTATTTTTACATATAAGAATAACTTGTTAGTTAAAAAAAGCACCCCATTATGATATGCAATGGAATTATACATAAAGATTTAACCAATTTTCTATTAGACAAAAAATTTTAAGACTTGGTTTTATAACACAAATTCGATATAATATTCATATGGAGTAAAGAATATGAAAATAACTATTATAACCGTTTGCTATAATGCTGAAAAAACAATAAAAGACACACTAGAAAGTGTGCTATCGCAAAACTATGACAATTACGAATATTTAATTATAGACGGAAAAAGTAAAGACAGTACATTAAGCATAGTAAAAGAATATGAAAAAAAATTTAAGGGAAAATTAAAATGGGTTTCAGAAAGGGACAAGGGTCTTTTTGATGCTATGAACAAGGGAATAAAACTTGCAAATGGAAATATCATAGGAATTATTAATTCAGATGATATTTTAGCCCACCCAAACGTTTTTCAATCTGTAGTAGAGAATATCAAAAAAACAGATGGTGTTTATTCTAATCTTTTAATGCTAGATGAAAAATTAGAGAAACCATATCGTTTATTTAAGTCAAAAAAAATATCTAAAAAATTTGGTTGGCATATGCCACATCCAACGTTATATTTAAAAAAAGAAGTGTATGAGAAATATGGAAACTTTGATTTGAATTTTAGAGTTTCTGCGGATTTAGACTTTATGTTAAGATTAATAAAAAATAATGTGAATTTAAAATACATAAATGATTATTTTGTTTACATGCGTGCAGGTGGGACTAGTACAAATGGTTTAAAAGGCTACTATAATAATTTTAAAGAAAGTTATAAAGTATTAAAAAAGAATAAAATACTATTTCCGTTTATAACGAATATAAAAAGAACTCTTGGAATGTATCACCAAAGGTTTGCTATCAATAACAAAAAAGAAATTAAACGTGCGTTACAAGTAAAAAAAAAGCAACCAAAACTAATTCAAATTAATTCAGTATGCAATGGTTCTACTGGTAAAATTATGGGAGATATTGGAAGAAAAGCCAATAGCGAAGGCTATGAAACATTAGCAATATATGCTAGAAGAAAAGGATTTCAAGATTTAAAGTGTATTAAAGTAGGAGGTTTTTTTTCCTTTTGGTTTCATGTTTTTATTACAACTGTTTTTGATTTAAATGGGCATGGCTCTTATTTCAAAACAAAAAAAATAGTACGAATTTTAAAAGAAGAAAATCCCAATATTATTCATCTTCATAATATTCATGGATATTATTTAAACTATAAAGTTTTATTTACGTATTTAAAAAATGAATTTAATGGAAAATTATTTTGGACTTTCCATGATTGTTATCCTTTTACAGGACATTGTCCTTATTTTACCTATGTTAACTGTGAAAAATGGAAAAAACAATGTTTTAGTTGTCCAAATAAAAAGAAATATCCAATAAGTCTTTTTGTTGATAGATCATTTAAAAACTATAAAGAAAAAAAAGAATGGTTTACTGGCTTAAAAAATTTAACTATTATTACGCCATCTGATTGGCTTAATAATTTAGTAAAACAATCTTTTTTAAAAGAGTACAAAGTAATGACTGTACCGAATACTATAAATACCACAATATTTAAGCCTACTCAAAATGAGGAAGTTTTAAACAAATATAATATTCCTAAGAATAAGAAAATAATCTTAGGGGTTGCAAGTATTTGGGAAGAAAGAAAAGGATTAAAAGATTTTTTTGAAATAGCCAAAAAATTGGATAATAGTTACCAAGTTGTTTTGGTAGGGTTAACTAAAAATCAACTAAAAAAGTTACCAAGTAATATTATAGGAATTGCTAGAACAGAAAACCAACAAGAATTAGCAGTTTTATATTCGTGTGCCAATGCATTTGTAAATCCAACTTATGAAGACAATTTTCCAACAGTCAATCTAGAAGCCTTAGCCTGTGGAACAAAAGTAATTTGTTATGATACAGGAGGCTGTAAAGAACAGATAAGTTCCAAAAATGGATATATAGTTCCAGTTGGAGATATAGAACAAATCGTAGAAAAAATAAATAGAAAGAATAACGTATGAAGAAAATATTATTAATTACAGGATGTATAGCCCCTGATAAAAATGCTATATTTTTAAAAGTAAGGGATTCAAATTCAAGGTTAGAACAATATATACAAACTTTAAATTGGGCTCTTAGAAAAACTAATTTTGATATTGTAATCTTTTGTAAAAATAGTAATTTTAAATATGATTTTTTAAATCTAACAAAAAAATCTAAAAAGAAGTTCGAGTATTTACCATTCAAAGGAAATTCTAAAAAGAGCAATGAATATGGAAAAAAAAGGTTATGGAGAAGGAGAAATAATTAGTTATGCTCTAAATAATAGTAAATATTTAAAAAATAGTGAAAGTTTTTATAAATTAACAGGTGGATTGACAGTAGAGAATATAAATGATGTTTTAATAGATATCCAATTATAAAAGGAATTTTAGGTTCCATTGGTGTTATTTATAATGCTCAAAACAAAGGAATAAAAATAAGAATTTATAATTTACTTTGTGTTTGACATTTATACAATTCAAAAATAATTGATAAAAAATAATTAGAATAAAAGAAAGGATAGAGGAAAAACATATGAAATCAAATAGAGTGAAAAATTCAATTTTTAACGGATTATCAAATGTTATAGTAAATTTAAATTCTGCTATATTTTCTTTTGTACTTCGAACGGCTTTTATTAAAATATTAGGCCAAGAGATTCTTGGATTAGATGGTTTATTTACTAATATACTGTCTTTGTTATCTCTAGCAGAACTTGGTTTTTCTACAGCCATCAGTGTTAGTTTATATGAACCATTAGCAAAAGAAAATAATAAAAAAGTAAATGAAATAGTCATATATCTAAAAAAAATATATCGTTCTATCGCTATTTTTATTATAATAGTCGGATTATTATTAGTTCCACTGTTACCTATTATTGTAAAAAATTATGAATTTAACAATAGCATATATATTATTTATTTATTATATCTTTTAAATACTGCATTCTCTTATTTATTAAGTTACTCGACAGTTCTAATAGAAGCGGATCAAAAAAATTATCAAATAGTTCATTTGCGCATAGGATTTGACATTTTAGTATACACAGTACAATTAATAGTTTTAGTACTTTATAAAAATTTTATTTTATATTTAGTAGTGCAGTTAGTTATTCGCTTTTTTCAACGAATTATTACAAATAATTATATAAAAAATCGTTATCCTCAAATTAATTTCAAAGATAATATTCCTATTGAAGAAAAAGATAAAAAAGAAATTAAAACAAATATAAAAGGAATTATGTTTCACAGAATAGGAGAATATGTAGTAAATAGCACTGATAATATTTTGATATCTTCTATTATTGGTATAGCGATAACAGGTATTTATTCTAATTATTTAGCCATTACTTCTGTTTTAAAAAATTTATTATCCACGATACTTTCAGCAACTACTTCAAGCCTTGGAAATTTAAATGTCACAGAAGATGAACAAACAAGTTTGAACGTTTTTTACTTATTAAACTTTTTTTCTCTATTTCTTTCTGGAATTTTAGTAGTAGGAATTTATTTTTGTATTAATGATTTTATCATATTATGGGCAGGAGAAAGTTATATGTTAAATTCTATTTGTACAACTATTATTTGTTTAAATTTATATTTAGCATGTATCTTATTTCCAGTAGATGCAGTTAAAAATGCAACAGGATTATATTATATTGATAGATATGTTCCATTAATACAATCTGTAATCAATTTAGTATTTTCTATTTTATTAGGAATGAAAATTGGATTATTAGGAATTTTGCTTGGAACCACAATCAGTAGTATTTTTACAATTAATTTTACAAAGCCTTTTATTATATATAAGTATATTTTCAAAAAATCTAGTTTTCCCTATTTTAAGCAAATTATCAAAAACCTAATATTGATTATAATAACCATTTTGTTAGGAAATTGTGTATTTTCAACGTTTCATTTTAATAATTTATGGATAACAATAGTAGCAAAAGGAATAATAATTATTATTATTTATATTCTCCTATTTGTTTTAAGTAATTTTTATAAAAAAGAATTCAAGTATTTTAAAAATATGATTTTTAAAAAATAAAAAATAAACCTATTTAATGAGTTTATTTTTTATATTGGTTTTCAATTTTAAAATAGGTTTAATCACCTTAACAATTTTATCAGATAATAAATAATACTTTTTTTCTTGAATCACAAAATGATTATCACTACATCTTCTCTTTGCCACTTTTAAATCTTGATTAAAAATAAAATCTAAATATTTATTAAAACTTTTAGTTGCCTTTTTTAAATATTCTTTATCTTGTAACATTGGTTCTTTGATATATGATAAATATAATTGATTATCGGTGTCTATTTTTTTTATAAATTCAATTAATGCTTCCTCTGTCTCAAACTCATTGGCATTTATAAATGCTTTGGGATTAAAAACATTTGTGATAAGTGGATCTCCCCAATAAATAGGAATTCCACCAGACGCAAAAGCATCAACAATTTTTTCAGTGGTATATCCATTACTTTTAGAATTTTCAAATGCCAAACTAAATTTGTATTTTTTTTGAAATTCTAATTTTGATTTTACAGGGCCTCCAACATTATTTAATACTTTTCCACCAGAATCCACATTTTTATAAAGACTTAACTGTTTAAAAAATTCTAATCTATCTGCATTCAATCCGTTAGAAACTACCATATTACAAAATTTCTTTCTTATTTTTAAATTATTCTTATCTAAATGTTTTTTTTCTGCTATCTTAAAATTAGATAAATACTCATCAAATACTAGGTAAAAAGGGAATCTGAAATAACGATCCTCAAAAGTAATATAATCAAACCCAATGGCATAATCGCAATGATTAAAATTAGGTCGAAAATTTTCTCCTGTATAAAAGATTCGAATACAATCATATTTTAAATGGTCATATCCAAAAGTAGAAAAAATAATATAGTCTGGATTATCTGAAATCTCGACATTAAATTTTTGACATAAATATTTATAAATGTAAAATTCTTCTTTTTTGAAACTATCCCAAAAATCTACAAATTTAATTTTTATTGTTTTCATAATTTCTTTACTCATTTCTAAATTGATTATACAATAGTTTTAACAGGAATGTAAACATTATAAATATATGTTATAATACGAGAAATAGAATAATAGAGTTGTTTACTATATAAAAAATAAAAGTAGAAAGTAGAAGGTAAAAAGATGAAAGTATTATATATGACAAATATTCCAGCACCTTATAGAGTAGATTTTTTTAACAAATTAGCAAAGAAGTGTGATTTAACAGTTCTATTTGAAAGTAAAAATAGTTCTGAAAGAAATGAAGAATGGTACAAGGATAATAAATACAACTTTAACTATAAAATATTAACTCGAAAAAAATATTTAAAAACTCTAATGGGCGTTTTAAAAGAAAAGTATGACCTGGTTGTGATAGGCTGTTATGCGACCCTTCCTGCTGCCATTGCGAGATTTTATTTGAAATATAAAAAAATAGAGTATGCTATTTCTGCTGATGGTGGGTTTGCGGAGGATAAAATCTTTTTAACAAAATGGCTGAAAACATTTTTTATAAGTTCTGCTACTTATTGGTTATCAACTGGGGAAGGCACTTCAAAATATTTAATGTCTTATGGAGCCAAAAAAGAAAATATATATACTTTTCATTTTACATCTTTGAATAAAGAAGATATAGTGACAGAACCCATTCCATATCTTGAAAAACAAAAAATTCGAAAAAAATTAAATTTTGATTATGACAAAATTTTTGTAAGCGTAGGACAACTTGTATATAGAAAAGGGTATGATTTATTTCTAGACGCAATAAAAGAAAATAAATGGAATAACACTGCTTTTATTATCGCAGGTGTTGGAGAAAAAATGGAGGAATACCAAAAATATGTAGAAGAAAACCACATTCAAAATGTTTTTTTTGTAGGTTTTAAGGATAAAAAAGAAGTTTTGGAACTCTATAAAATGTCTGATATTTTTTTCTTTCCCACTCGTTATGATATTTGGGGTCTTGTGGTAAATGAAGCCATGGCTTGTGGATTACCCGTAATATCTACAAATAAAGCCCTTGCTTCTCTAGAATTAATTTCTGACGAATACTTATATTCCCCTAATGATAGAGAAAAATTAGCAAAACTATTAACTGAGTTTAATAATAAAGAGGCGGCGAGTTTATACGAAATAGGAAAACAAAATTTGGAAACTATCAAAAATTATCATATAGAACAAATGGTAGAAGATCATCTTTCTATTTTTAAGACAATTATCAAGAAAATCAATAAGAAATAAAAGTTATTTGAAAAGATATAACTTTTTTCTTTTGACCCAAATTTTCACTTATTTACAATTATTCCCAAAATACGTGCTATAATAAATATATAGGGTGGAGGATTTACATGGCAACTAAAAAAAGTAATATATTATACGTAGTAGTACCTTGCTACAACGAAAGTGAAGTACTAAAAGAAACAACCAAACGATTAACAGAAAAACTAACCCAAATGATTAAAGATAAACACATTGATAAAAAAAGCAAAATCATGTATGTAAATGATGGCTCAAAGGATAGCACTTGGGAATTAATTACAAAATTCAACCAAGAAAATAACTTAGTCACAGGTGTGAATTTATCAAAAAACAGAGGACACCAAAATGCTCTTTTAGCAGGACTTATGACAGCAAAAGAATATGCTGATATCGTCATTAGTATGGATGCTGATTTACAAGATGACATAGAGGTTATGGATCAAATGGTGAGTGAATATCTAGAAGGATCTGCTATTGTATATGGAGTTAGAAATAGTCGCAAAAAAGACACCGGGTTTAAAAAGCACACAGCCCAAATGTTTTATAAACTTATGAAACTACTAGGAGTAGACGTTATCTATAACCACGCAGATTATCGTCTGCTTAGTAAACGCGTTTTAGAAGAACTAGCAAACTATAAAGAAGTAAATTTATTTTTAAGAGGCATTATTCCTTTAATTGGATTCAAATCATCTATTGTGACTTATGAACGCCACGAAAGATTTGCGGGAGTGAGTAAATACCCTTTAAAAAAGATGATAAACTTTGCCATTGAAGGAATTTTATCGTTTAGTGTTAAGCCCTTAAGAATTATTACATTATCTGGTTTTTTCATTTCCCTTATTAGTTTTCTATTTTTACTTTATGTTGTGATAGGTCACTTCATTACTGGAAATGTAGCAGGGTGGACAACCATTGTAACCTTAATCTGTTTCTTCGGCGGATTTCAAATTTTTTGTATCGGTGTTATCGGAGAGTACATAGGAAAGATTTATAGTGAAACCAAACAAAGACCAAGATACATCATAGAGGAGGTACTAACAAATGATTAAAGAAAAACTAGAGCAATTAGAAGGAATTTTACAAAAAAAAGAAGAAAAGTTTAAAGAAAACTTACCATATCTTTTACTTTTTTTTGGCATATTCGTTTTACTATTTTTTATGCACCATGTCATTGCCATGTATTTTGATGATTTTGGCAACGCTTCCTTAAGTTATACATCTCCATCCCCAGACGTTTTAGGAACGCACTATACTTTTGCCCAACTCTTAGATTGGTGTAAAACTATTTATATGGGGTGGGGAGGAAGAATACTTTGGGCTTCTGTATTTTTAATTCCCCTTCTTAAATTTGGAGCAGGCATTTACTTTGCTATCCAAAGTGTAGTCATTACGCTCATTTTATATACTATTTTTAAAATTGCCGAACAAATCACCAAAACTAAACATATATTTCTTCCAATTGTTTTGTTTATTCTTTATGGACTTATCAACATGGTATATTTAAAGCATGGTATTTATTGGGCTTCAGCATCAATTCTTTATATATGGCCACTGCTTCCTATGTTTTTGTTTATCTATCTATTTTTAAAACTAACAGAAAAACAAGAAAACAAAGAAAAAATAAATTACTATTTTTATTTGCCTGTCCTTATAATACTTAACTTCTTTGCCACTTTCTCACAAGAACAAATAGGAGTTGCTATGGTTGCTTTCTTAATTTTATACATTATTTTCTGTCATGGCAAAAAAATAAAACAATTTAAACTATTAGATATAACAAATGGAATTGTGTGTATTTTAAGTTTCGCGGCTTTAATGCTTGCCCCAGGAAACTATGCTAGATTAGATACCAATGTAGAGTTTGCAAACCTTAGCCTAACAGAAAAAATCATAAAAAACTTTCCCACAACCATTGCTTCTATTTTCCGTTCAGAAATGACTTTGTTTATGGTCATTTTGACAATCGTTTTTATTGCTTGCTTACTAAAATACCGCAAAAGTTTGAAGATAAAAGAGAAAACAGTTGTCTTATCAAATGTCTTGTTTATTCTTTTTAGTATTCTTTGTTTCCTTTTACAAAAATACGTTAAAATAACAGTTGGCATTTACGGAATCGTATGGATTATCTATATTGGTATTTGGGTGCTTATTTATGGCTATCAAAAAAAGCAAATGAGCATTCCAGTAATTGCAATCACAGGATGTTCTTCTATCTTTTGTCTACTAGTGTCTCCTGTGTTAGGAGGAAGAACCAACTTACCTTTTATATTCTTTATCTTTATTCTCATTGCCATTTTTATATCAGATTTCTTAAAAGATACCAAACGATATATAAGTTTATGCTTCCTTATCTGTATGATTCCTTTTGCTCTTAAAGGAGCCATAAACTATTATGCTACTTATAACGGATACTTAGAAAATAAGCCAATCGAAGACTTAAATTTTGAAATTTTGAAACACCACGAAAATACCGATAAAAAAGTCATCACCCTTTATAAAAGCAAAACCACTTGGTTTGGTTCTACTAGGAGTTATGAAGAGCCTTCTATGGACTATTGGATAAAAGAATACTTTAATATTCCCCAAGATGTAGAATTTCAGTGGGTAGACATTTACGAGGACATTAGAGAATGAAAACGAAAGCAGTAAAATTAATAAAACAATTTTTTAAATTTGGCATTGTAGGTTGTATCAATACATTTAGTTCTTGGATATTTTATTACAGTTTACTATTTATCAAAGTACACTATTTAGTTGCCACAACCATTGCCTATATATTAAGTTCTATTATTGGATTTATATTAAATAAGTCTTGGGTATTTGAAAAAAAAGTGTATAACTATCGTAGCATTTTAAAATACTATGTTGTCTACGGAAGTTCTTATCTTATCAACATTGGCTGTATGTCTTTATTTGTAGAAGTTATGCACATATCCGAAATGTTTGCCCCCATTTTAACCTTATTTGTTACGGTTCCATATAATTATCTTTTTAGTAGAATTTGGGTATTTAAAGAAAGGGAAAATAAATATTTAAAAAATCCTAAAAAATACCACACATTTGCTATTTGTGCCTACAAAGAATCCGATTATTTAGAAGATTGTATTAAATCTTTAAAAGAGCAAACAATCCAATCTAATATTATTTTAGTATCTTCTACCAAAAATAGACACATTGATACCTTAGCAAAAAAACATAAAATAAAATTATATTATAGAGAAGGGAAAAGTGATATCCAAGAAGATTGGAACTTTGGTGTAAAGATGGCCAAAACAGAGTTAGTAACAGTTGCTCATCAAGATGATGTGTATGAAAGTACCTATCTTGAAAATATATTAACTAACTACACAGGAAAAGAACTTATGCTATCCACAGATAATTATTTCTTAAAAAACAATCGAAAAATAATCGAAAAGAATTTGAAAATTAAAAAATTATTAAAAACCCCTTTGAGAATTCCAGGATTTGCAAATATTAGGTGGATTCGTAACTTAACACTTGCTTTTGGGAATACCATTCAATGCCCAACCGTTACATATAACAAATTAAAAATAGGAGAGCCTATATTTACAACTGATTTAAAATTCGCACTAGACTGGGACACATTTTATAAGATATATAACAGAAAAGGAAAAGTAAAATACATTCCGATAAAATTGTTATCCTTTAGAATTCACGAAGAAGCCACGACAGCATTATGGATTAAAAATAGCACAAGAGAAATAGAAGACACTATTATGTTTTCAAAATTTTGGCCGAAATGGATAGTAAAAATCATTATGAAATATTATGTAAAATGCTATGAAGTATATGAAGAAGGAAGAAAGGAATAAATTTATGAAACTATTAAACTGGTTAGAAAACCTAAAATTATATAAAAAAATAATCATTATACTTTTTAGTTTGCTTATGGTTGCTTTTCTAAATTATTTTTACTACAATTACCAAACCTTAAAACTCCCAGAGAACGAAAAATTTTATGAAGTATCCTATAACCAAGAAAAAGAAGAAGAGGATACCATGACTGTAAGTTTTGATTTAGAAAATAAATATGCTAAATATATCATAATAGAATACCAAACAACATCTGAAAATGATTTTACAGTAAGTTTAACTGGAAACTCATCTAACACTTATGGGGATTTAGAAGATACTAAATATACTGATTATTGCTATTCTTTTTTACATAAATGCGGTTTTTATTTACACAAAAAGATAGGAGCGGAAGAACTAACCTTTAGCCAAAAAAATGTGGAAATCCTGAGTATTACAGTAGATAATACTTCCTCATTTAATTGGGTATCTTTCACTTTTTGGGGAGTATGGGTAACTTTAATACTAGTCCTATTTCTATTTAAATCAGTTTGGTTTAAAAAACTGCATCTATTAGCATTTCTTTTATGTATATCTATTGGAACTGTCTTTTTAGTTTGCTGTCATAACATTACTTCTACAACATTTGATGATGAAACACACTTTAATAGAGTGAATACATTTATAACCCATAGTAAATCGGATAGTGAATTAGAAAGTCGCCTGGTAATTTTTAATTATCTAAGAACACCACAAGAGAAAAAAGAATACCAAGAGTATTTAAATCAAAAATCAACAGAAGTTATAGAAGATAATACGAATACGAACTTGTTTAGATTATGCAATATAAATTATTTACCTATGGCAATTACTGTAAAAGTAGCAAACACAATTGGACTTAGTTATACAACTAGTTTCTTTCTAGGAAGAGTAGTAAATTTACTTATTTATTCCATAGTCATTATGTTTACTGTAAAAATAATGCCTTGCTATAAATTATTAACCCTTTTAATAGGTATTCTTCCTCAAAGTATCTTTCTTGCGTCGAATTATAGTTATGACCCTACTGTTACTGCTTTTTCTCTCCTTGCATTTTCGGTATTTGCAAAGGAGTACCACTATAAAGATAAGAAAATAGAAATGAAAAGTGTTATTATTTTTGTCCTAGTATGCTTGTATGCGTCATTTCCTAAAATGATTTATTCTCTCTTTATTTTATTAATGCTATTTTTACCAAAAGAAAAATTTGAAACCAAGAAAAAATGCTATATATTTAGGACATTCATTTGTTTTATTTTTCTCCTTTGCGTTTCCTCATTTCTTCTTCCAACAGTCACTAGTTCCGACATCGCAGGAGATCCTAGAGGAGGAGCAACTTCTGTTTCTGGGCAATTAGAGTTAATGATAAAAAATCCCCTTGCTTTTGTAAAAGTATTTATCAAAAGTGGAATACTAACAATAGCAGAAAATTTAGTAGGACCATCTACTTTTGGCTTATTGTGTCATTATGGCGGAATGTTGATAGATACAGGATACTATTTAGTATTAATAGCTCTTGTTTTAGCCTTCATAAGTGAGAAGGATTTTCCAGAAATAAAATTTAAAAATAGAATAATAATGTTAATGATTTATTTTTGTATAATATGCTTCATTTATCTTTCTATGTATTTATCCTTTACACCAGTTGGTGCAAATGTGATAAAAGGGGTACAACCAAGATATTTTATTCCTTTGCTTTTGCCTATTATTTATTGCTTTTCATCTAAAAATGTAAAAAATACTATAAGTTATGAAAACAGTATGATAGTAAGCACAACCTTTTTTATAGTAGCAACTTTTATTTTAATTTATTTTACTATTATTATCCCTTATTGTTTATAAAACCCTGTTAAATATTAAAAAACAAAATAGAAGAATATGTTTGAAAGAAAGAAGTGAATTAAAATAAAATTGAAGAGTGATTGTACGCATACTTTTCAATTTTTTTTACATCAAAAAAGAAGGATTTTATTCTTCCTTCAAATTTTTAACTTCTTCTATGGATAAATTTGTTACCTCGGCTATTTGTTCTGTAGTATTGATACCTAATGCTAATAAGTTCTTAGCGACTTGGGTAGCAGTTTGTTTAGCACCTTGTTCTAGACCATTAGAAAATCCTTCTTTTAAACCTTTTTCGGTAGCAATGCGAATATCTGAATTATAACATTTTCTAGCATCTTCTTCTTTCGTCATATACTCACGAAACATAGGGTCTTCATTTAATTCTTCTAGATTATTCATATACTTATTCACCAACTTATCCTCTTTTGATAGAAGTTCTAGTTCTTTTAAGTTTAAATCCATCATGATTAAGTATTTGTATTCTTCTATCTTTTCTTTGTCTCTAGAATACCAAAACTCCTTGATTTTGTCCATGTTAAATTCGAAAAGAATAAAGTTATTTACATATTTACGTCCTTTTTTAGTTTGCATTTCATAAATTTCTACGACTTCTAAATCGGAATGGGCAGAAAGTTCATAAGTAAAGTTAATTTGAATGACTTGCATATCTTCGGTGTATTCTTCTCCTACTAAAGTATAGTGTGCATAGTTGTCACAATGAAAAGCCATATTTCTAGCATGAAGGTATTCTTTAAATGTTGCATTTAGTTCAATTCCAATAAGTCCTTTTTCTGTGGATAACAAAACATCTAAGTATTTTCTCCTAATCTTAATATTTCCTTGGTTTCGTTCTATATTTTCTTCTATAATAGAATTGATTTTAATATGCAAAACCGTTTCTAATATCTTCTTTAGGATATCTTGATTTTCTTTTTTTAAAAGAATTTCCTTAAATGGCCTGTCCCACTTACAAGTATAAAATGTATCTTTTGTCTCAGTTATTATTGTCATCTCCTCTATTTTTATATATACACTGTAAATTTGGTATTTCCTTTTTTTCCGTCAAAAAAGTTTGAAAAAACACAAAATGATTTCATATTTCTGAACAATCTCTTCTTTTCAATTCAAAGTTATGCTAAAATGAGAATACTTGTTTTAAAGGAGAATAAAATATGGACGAACGTTTTCAAAAAATAAAAATAGCGAGTATTTTAGGTATTCTTGGCAATATCTTTTTAGTTTTGATAAAAAGTAGTATAGGAATGATTTCGAAAAGTCAAGCCATGATTGCTGATGCTTTTAACTCTGCAAGTGATGTATTTTCCTCTTTTATGACATTTATTGGAAATAAAATTGCCAGCAAACCTTGTGATGATGATCATAATTTAGGGCATGGCAAAGCCGAATACATATATTCCATGCTTATTAGTATTGCAATGTTTTTACTTGCTTATACCTCACTTAAATCCTCTTTAACGTCCTTATTGTTAAAAAAGAGTTTCCTATTTTCAAAATGGTTAGTTATTGTGTGTCTTGCTACAATTGTAATAAAAAGTTTATTATTCTTTTACACCAATCGTTTAGCAAAAAAATACAAAAATATACTTTTAGAAGCAAATGCAAAAGACCATAGAAATGACTGTATTATTACAACAGGAAACTTACTTTCTTGTTTATCTTCAATCTATAACCTTTATTTTTTAGATGGAGTAGTGGGAATTATAATTTCCGTTTGGATTTTTTATACGGCCTTTCAAATCTTTAGAGAAAGTTATAACGTTTTAATGGATAGAGCAATGGAGGAAGAAACCAAAAAGAAAGTTTATGAAATTATAAAAAACTACAAAGAAATCAAAAAAATAAATCATTTTAATGCAACCCCAGTTGGATATCGTTATCAAATATCTTTTACTATATTTGTTGATGGAAATTTATCTACCTTTGAAAGTCACAAAATTGCAGATAGGTTAGAAGATGAAATAGAAAAGAAAGTAGAAGAAATATATTTAACAGTCATACATGTAAATCCCATTTAAACAAAAAAACGCAATATTGCGTTTTATAAAGTATGCGAATCTTCTGTATCTAGAGTGTCTGTATTTTCTTCTGTAATACCAGTTAAAGTAGTGGTTATATTCGTAACTCTTTCTTGAATATTTTGCATATCAAATTCAATTTTCATTAATTTATCGTAACTAGCATTTGCTAATTCTTGATTTAAAGGTGTAGGATCTGCTTGATAAGTATTGTATTTTTCTGTATAATCCTGCATTTGAATTTGAAAAGATTCCTCAAAATTAGATAAAGATTGTTTTAAATGTTCCAATCTAGCATTTAATAATCCTTCAACATTGTACATATTTTCATTTTCCATATTATTTTCTCCTTACTATTATCTAGTTTTATTATAAAGGAAAAAAAAGAAAATATACAAGAAAACATTAGAAATCTTTACAAAAATTTAACTATATAAAAAGATATAAGATTTTCTATAAATTGGAAAATACAAGATAAAAAAACATCAATAATTGACGTTTTTATCTTGTATGTGGTTGATCTATTGCTTCATCCACCTTAACAATTTCTGGTAACGTGGCTTCAAATGCTGATCGAATCATTTCTACATCGCTTTTATGATAATCTGTATTTAAGGGAAGTGGTTCCTCTGAAAATAAATTTTCTAATTGATGAATTCGATCTCGAATTGCTTTCATGCTATTTTGTATATCTATAATTTCTTTATGATATTCATTTGCTTTTTGGCTATGGGCAGTTTCTGGATTGGACTGCAATTCATTATACTTAGTAATCAAATTTTGCCATGGTACTTCTAAAATTGCTAACTCATTAGGCTTGTCCCGAAACTAAAAAATTGATAAAATAAAATTGCTTAGATATA
>CANOWY010000011.1 GCA_947571135.1 uncultured Mycoplasmatota bacterium | reverse complement strand
CTGTTGCACCTACTGCTCCAGGTAAACCTTGAATACCTTGTGGGCCTGTTGGTCCCGTTGGTCCTGTTGCACCTACTGCTCCAGGTAAACCTTGAATACCTTGTGGGCCTGTTGGTCCTGTTGCACCTACTGCTCCAGGTAAACCTTGAATACCTTGTGGACCTGTTGGTCCTGTTGGGCCTCCTGCTGGACCTGTTGGCCCTGTTGGACCAGTAATTTGTCTTCCCCCACAACAACATCCAGTTGGTCTATAATTACATGCAAAATCATTTACAATTTCAAGTGCTCTGTTGTAAGATGGACTATTATTTTCATTCATTCTTTTTTCCTCCTTTACTATAAAATATGAAGAAATTTGCTTTCTGTAAGTGCAGAAGTCCTATAAATTACAAATTATTTAGCACAAATTTATAATTTTTGCATAGTCATCCATACTAATAATGGTGAATGAAAATGAATGAAAAACAATATAATACTGAATTATTTGAATTCATAAAAAAAGCAACTTGCTCTTTTACTGGGGTAAAGGAAATCAAAAGAATTCTTTTAGAAAACAACTTTCTTGAATTAGAAGAAAATAAAATTTGGGCTTTAAAAAATAATCAAAAATACTTTGTTACAAGAAACGACGCTTCTATTATTGCCTTTACTTTAGGGACTCATAATAGTTTTAATATCACTTGTACCCATATTGACACACCTTCCTTTTGTATTAAACCTAAAAATGCCATCTATGAAAAAAACTATTTAAAAATAAATGTAACTCCATATGGTGGATTATTAAATTATGCATGGTTAGATGAACCTTTATCCATAGCAGGAAGAGTCATTATCAAAAATAAAAATACTTATTACAAAGAAATTATTGACTGTAAAAATGCACTTCTTTGCATTCCTAGTGTTGCTATTCATCAAAATGCTAATGCTAATGAAGCTTTAAACTTAAATAGCCAAATCGATATGATTCCCTTTCTATCTTTATCCAATACAAAAGAACCTATAAAAAAAATAATTCAAGAACAAATCAAATTAAAATCAGAAGATGAAATCTGTGACTATGATTTATTTTTATATGCAACAGCAGAACCTACTTTTTTTGGTTTAAAAAATGAATGTATTTTATCCCCTAGGATTGATGATTTAACTTGTACATTTTCCGCTTTAAAAAGTTTTGTGAATCAAAAAAAAAGCAACAACAATACCATTTTTTGTGCTTTTAATAGTGAAGAAATAGGAAGTTTAACCAAAGAAGGGGCAGATTCTTCCTTTTTAATGGATATTTTAAAACGAATTACAGCACAAGAAGAAAAAGAACTATCTACAATTATTAATAATTCTACAATTTTAAGTGCTGACAATACCCATGCAACACACCCCAATCACCCTGGAAATAGTGATATCAATAATGAAGCACTATTAAATAATGGCATTGTAATTTCTAAAGACTCTTCTTCAACAACAGATAGCATTACTTCCTCTATTTTTAAAGGAATATGCAAAAAGGCGAAAGTGCCTTATCAAGATTTTGTAACAAAAAATGATATGACAAGTGGAAGTACTTTATCTGGAATTAGTTTAAGACATGTAAGTATTGACTCTATTGATATAGGGCTTGGACAACTTGCTATGCATGGAGCAAGAGAAATTGTAGGAAGTAAAGATTCTTATTATTTATACTTAGCATTTAAAGAATTTTATGAAACAAAAATAACCAAAGAAAAAGATAGAATTGAATTAAAATAAATTCACTCTATCTTTTTGTTATTTTCCTTTGTCTAGTAAATGGTTGCAATTCTTCATCTGTTATTACTTCTGAAATCTCACTATTTGGATGTGCTGATTCTAAAAATTCACTTTGCTCTTCAAAGAATAATCTATGTTTATTTAGCAAACGCCATGCTTTAAAAATCGTTAAACTTGATTCAGTTATAGGTAATGGATATTCTCCTAATGAATGTTTCCAATGAATTAGAGTACATTCTTTTTCAGCATCTCTTTCTAAATCAACTTTTCTCCTAGGATCTTCTATATCCATATAGGCTTCCCCTATTTTTAATAAAATTGTACGATAAAATTTTTTTTCATTATCATTAGGATGAAACAATAAATTCAGATTTACCTCTGCACAAAACTTTTTATGAGAAGCAGGTATCTGTACCATCTCTGCATAGTAAAAATCATTAATATCATATTTTGTCATTAATTCTTTCATTTTCTAGTCTTCCTTTCAAAACAATGTATTTATTATCTTAAATCTTTTAAAACAAAATAACAAGATTTCTAAACAATATTTGTCAAATATTTTACATATAAAATTTTTCACTTTTTTTGAATCTCTTTTACTAATGAAAATAAAAGAGTTAAAAACGAGAAATCTTTTGGTTGGAAGTTATATTTTTCTAAAATAGTAATGGCCGTTTTTTCAATATTTTCTACATTCCAAGATTCTAAAAGTTCATATAAAAAAGAAATAGCCTTTTGTTTATCTTCATTTGAAATATGCAAAAGGGCTTGATTTAAAGCATTGCTAATATTTTTAGCATAATTATTCATTTCTTTTGTATAAACAAAATGATTTTGCAATACAAGCCAAGAATACAAATCATGTTGCAGTACTCCTATTTGTTTACTTTTTATAATGAATGTTTTTGTATCTTTGTCAAAAATATTTCCAACAATACTAGCACTTGGAATAAAGGTAACGATTTTCTCTTTTCCTTTCTGATAATTATCTGTTTCTAAAATCTTTTTTGAAAATCCTGGCCCATCATTATTGTAAACTTTTACTATCAAGTCACTATCTTTACAAAACAGGGAGGCATACATTGCAAGATTACCACCTTTAGAGTGTCCTCCTACATAAACTGGTCTAACAAAAGAAGAAAGAATTTCATTTAAATACGAAACCGCCTTTTTTTGTGAAGGAATTACATCTTTATAACTCAAATCAAAATCTTCTTTCCAACCTGTAATTGTTTCATCTGTTCCCTTAAACGCAACATATAAAGTATCATTTGGAAGTACAAAAGTCATACCAGAAATTTGCATATCTATTTCTTTATCAACAATATGAAAATAATGCGTCACTAAAACACTTTGAAACCTTTTACTCTCACTTAAAGATTTAAACAAACGATTTTGATTTTTAGTAAATAGACTCTCTTCCATCACCTTTTGATAACGCTTATATAATTCCTTTATTGACACAGATTCCAAATAAGTTAAAACTTTTTCTATTCTAAAATAAGCAAAAGCACAAAAAATTAAACTGTCCACTTCATTCATAGGATTTTCTAACATAGTCATATCGCCACGCCACTCTAGATAATCAAAAAGCGTATTCAAATACATCACCTTTTCTTATAATATATAATGCAAATTCTAAAAATTTGACAAAATTAGAAAAAAAAGATAGTATTTAATCATAAAAAACAATGAGGAAGTAAAGTAATATGATTAATAGAAAAAAAGTAAAGAAAGAAGCAAAACAAATATTAAAAAGAAACTACTGGCGCACCATTGCTATTATTTTCTTTATGGCTCTTCTTTTAGGGAACTTTAATTTATTTACCAAAAGTCGTATCCCTATTCCAACCATATCAATAAATGCTCCTCTAGCAAGTTCTATAAACGCTGATATAGTTAAAGAAACAATTGAAAAAGTTGGAAACTTTAAAATAGATATTTCGAATTATAAACCCACAAGAGGAATTCTTGCCAATGTATTTAATAACGTTACTTCTTCTGGAAATTTTATTTTTGGTGTTTTAAATTCCTTTAACCAATTAGTATTTCATGAACATTTATGGCAAAGTATTATTATCTTACTAGGTGCAATTCTTTCCTTTTTATACTGGCTACTTATTCGAAATGTTTTTGTCATAGGAGAAAAAAGATTTTTTTTAGAAAATAAGAACCATAAAAAAACAAAATTTGTTCGTATTTTGCTTCCTTATAGAATTAAAAAATTAAAAAGTATTAGTCTTACTATGATGTATAAAATAGTAAAAGAATGGCTTTGGTACTTGACTATTATTGGAGGATTTATAAAGCACTATGCGTATTGTTTAGTTCCTTATATTTTAGCAGAAAATCCAGACATAAAAGGGCAAAATGCTCTGACTTTATCCGAAGAATTAATGCAAGGGCACAAATGGGAAATGTTTTTATTTGATTTGACTTTCTTAGGTTGGCGCATCTTAGATATGATGACTTTACATTTCTTAGGAGTTCTTTTTGTTAATCCTTATAAAGAATGTTGTATGACTGAATTTTATTTTGCTTTTAGAGAAGAAGGCAAACAAAAGAAATACAAAAATGTGAGTCTTCTTTGTGATGAAGAACTTTTAAAAATAGAAGATAAATATCCTAGCGAAAAGTATATTCATGAAGAAAGAAAAAGAGAAAAATGGTTACATACAGATTATAATAAAAAATACAATTTAGATTCTATTATTCTCATGTTCTTCACTGCTTCTATCGTCGGTTGGTTATGGGAAGTTGGGCTTAATCTATTTCAATATGGATTTTTTGCAAATCGGGGTACCTTACACGGCCCTTGGCTTCATATTTATGGTTGGGGTCTTATGCTTATCTTACTCGTATTAAAAAAGGTACGTGAACATCCTATTCTTACTTTCTTTCTCGTGATTCTACTTTGTGGAATACTAGAATATGGTACGGCTTGGTATTTGGAAACTTTTAAAAATGCAAGATGGTGGGATTATGATGGTTTTTTCTTGAACTTACACGGAAGAATCTGTATGGAAGGCTTAATTGCATTTGGTATCGCTGGAACTTTCTTTATTTACTTTGCAGCACCTTTTTTAGATAGTCTATTTATGAAAATACCTAAAAAAATAAAAACTATTCTTTGCATTATTCTTAGTGTACTTTATGTAGTAGATTTTGCTTATTCTTCTAAATACCCAAATTCTGGAGAAGGCGTATCACAAAATTTTGCCTCGGCTTTTAAAGAAACTATAAAATCATAAAAAACACTACTGCTTTAATAGTTAAGTAGTGTTTTCTAATGCTTACATTTCAAATTGACTATTATAAAGTTTTTCATAAAATCCTTTTTGGTTCATTAACTCTTGATGAGTTCCTTGTTCAATAATATTTCCATCTTTCATAACAAGTATCAAATCAGCATTTTTTATCGTACTTAAACGATGGGCAATAATAAAAGATGTTTTTCCCTCTGTTAATCTATCCATAGCCTTTTGAACTAGTTCCTCTGTTCTTGTATCAACATTACTAGTTGCTTCATCTAAAATTAAGAATGGAGCATCTTCTAAATTTCCACGAGCAATTGTAAATAACTGCTTTTGCCCGCTACTTACAGAATCATTATCAGAAATAACGGCACCAAGACCTCCTGGCAAAGTCTTAATAAAATGATCTACACCTACGTTTTTACAAGCCTCCCAGACTTCATCATCACTTAGATTTTCTTTATTAAATTTAATATTTTCTTTTATCGTACCATCAAATAACCATGTATCTTGTAACACCATACAGAAAAGTTTATGAATATTTTCTCTAGTAAGTTCATGAATAGAGGTACCATCAATTAAAATATCTCCTCCATCTATTTCATAAAACTTCATGAGTAAATTCACCATGGTAGTTTTTCCAGCACCAGTTGGACCTACAATAGCAATTTTTTCTCCAGGATTCACTTTTACGCTAAAATCATGAATGATGGTCTTCTCTTTTGTATATCCAAAACGAACGTTTTTAAATTCAATTTCTCCTTTTACTTTATCATTTTCTAAATGTTTCGTAAAATGACTTTCATCAGGCATTTCTTCTTCGTCTAAGAACTCAAAAACTCTTTCTCCCGCAGCAGCAGTAGATTGAAGTGCCGTCATGGCTTGCGCAATTTGAGTAAGAGGATTGGTAAACAAACGAACATAAATAATAAAAGCAACAATAACTCCAAAAGTAATGACATTATTAGAAACAAGTAAAGCCCCTACTATACAAACAGCAACATAACCAAAATTTCCAACAAAGTTCATAATAGGCATCATTAATCCTGACAGAAATTGGCTTTTTCGATTCGCCTCATATAAATTATAATTTAATTTTCCAAATCTTTCTATCGCCTCTTTATCCCCATTGTAAGTTTTTACTACGTTATGTCCAGAGTATATTTCTTCAATATAACCATTAATATTTCCGAGTTCTTCTTGACGTTTCATAAAATACTTTTGACTTTTCATTAAAATAACACTCATAAAAGAAAAACCAATTAAACTTGCAACAATCGCAGTAATTGCCATTATAGCATTCGTAGCAAACATCATAATAATAGATCCAATAAAAAGTGTTAAACTAGTAACCAAAGTAGATAAACTATTGTTTAAATTTTGGGCAATCGTGTCCACATCGTTTGTAACTCTTGATAAAACATCTCCTGTTTCATGAGTATCAAAATACTTTAAAGGAAGTTTATTAATCTTCACACTAATTCTGCTTCTTAAATCCTTAGCAAATCGATTAGAAATCGTAGTCATAGCAAAACTTTCAATATAATTAAACAGTGCACTTGTCACATATAAAATACCAATAAATATAGTAATACTTTTTGCCTTTTCCATATCAATAGTAGGTTTTATTATATTGTAAATAGAAACCGGAAATTGATCTATCTTTTGTAAAGCATTATCTTCGTTCATATCTTTCATAAGGCGAAACAAACTGATTTGGTCTTCAATAGAAATCAAATTATTTTCTATTGTAACATCTTCTAATAATAATCTAAAAACAGAATCTGGAATTTGAGCAAAAACCGCAAGGAATTCTTCTCGTTTTTCTAAATTCCCCATTTGTTTTGAAATCATCATAAAGTTTTGTTTGTCTTCCTCTGAAACATCATTCGATGCCATAACTTCAAGTATTTTAGTTTTCAAATTTTCCTGTAAATTAGATATAGTACTTTCCATTACTGTACTTAATTTCTCTGTTTTAGGCATAATTCCATCCGTAATGGTATCCGTAAGACTTGATAATTTATCAGGGGAAATAAGGGCAAGAATAGCACTACATAAAGCAAGAACAATTGAAAAAACTAGTAATATTTTCCACGGTTTTAAATTTTCAATTAATCTTTTAATAGAACCAAAAAAATTTTTTGATTTTTCACTTCCTTTTGCACCAGGTTTTCCCATAGGTCTAGGCATTATTAATCTCCTCCTCGCTAAGTTGTGATAAGGCTATTTCTTTATACACTTCACAATTTTTAAGTAATTCTTTATGCGTTCCAATACCAACACAATGGCCGTTATCCAAAACCACAATGGTATCAGCATTTAAAATAGTTCCAATTCTTTGTGCAACAATCATACTTGTTGCGTCTTTTGTATAGTTTTTTAATTCCTTTCTTAAAGTTGCGTCCGTTTTATAATCAAGAGCAGAAAAAGAATCATCAAAAATGTAAATTTCTGGATTTCTTGCTATCGCTCTTGCTATGGCAAGTCTTTGTTTTTGACCTCCAGAAATATTCGTTCCTCCTCTTGCGATATGAGCATCATATGTATTCTCCATTTTCTCTACAAAATCAGTACCTTGAGCAACACGAATGGATTCTTTTATTTGTTCTTGTGTAACCTCTTCACGTCCGTTATCACCATACCTTATATTATCTGTAACACTTCCTGTAAACATAACGGCTCTTTGTGGAACATAACCAATTTTATTATGTAAAATTTCTTGTTTATACTCTTTTACATTTACACCATCTACTAAAATTTCACCTTCCGTTGCATCATAAAACCTTGGAACTAAATTAATAAGGGTTGATTTACCACTTCCCGTAGATCCAATAAAAGCAATCGTCTCTCCCTTATTTACCTTAAATGAAATGTCTCGAAGTAAATACTCATCAGCATCTGGATATTTAAAAGATACATTTTTAAACTCAACCGTTCCAATTTCTTTAGTATTCCCTTCAAACGTTCCATCCACAATGGATTCCTCTTTTGTTAAAACTTCATTGATACGCTTTGCAGAAATATTAGCACGAGGCCACATCATGAAAATCATAGCAAGCATTAAAAAGGAAGAAATAACTTGCATTCCATAACTAGAAAATACAACCATATTACTAAAAAGTGTAATCTTTTCACTCATCATAGCCCCTTCAATTAAATGTGCTCCAATAAAATATATACCTAATGTAAGTCCGTTCATAATAAGCATCATCACTGGTTGCATAATAGAAAAACACCTTTGATTAAACAATTGCATATTAGTAAGACTTTCATTTGTTTTTTCAAATCGACCTTCTTGAAACTTTTCGGCATTAAAAGCACGAACGACACGTATACCAGTTAAATTTTCTCTTGTAACACCGTTAACTTTATCGATTAACTTCTGTACTTTTGCAAATCTTGGAAGTACGATTACCATTAAAAAACCAATAGTTGTTAGAAGGACAAGAACACATACTGCAGTTAAAATACTCCATTCTAATCCTTTATTTAAAATCTTTAATATCGCCCAAACGGCCATAATTGGTGCTTTTACAATCATTTGCAAGCCCATACTAATTAACATTTCTACTTGTGTTATATCATTTGTTGTACGAGTGATTAAACTACTTGTTTCTAATTCTTTCATCTCTTTTGTACTAAATCCTAACACTTTAGAAAATATTTTATCCCTTAATGTTTTAGAAAAATTAGAAGCCAGATTAGAAGCGAAATAACCAACAATCACAGCAGAAATTAAACTTCCCAAAGCACATAAAAGCATATAAACCCCTTGTAAAGTAATTTCTCCTATACTACTCCCTTCTGTTTGCACAAGTCTTGTAATAGCACTCATATAATTAGGAATTTTTAATTCTAACCCAACTTGAAATATGATTAAAAGAATACAAATCCCTATAAAAAAGAAATCTTTTTTTGTAAAATTTTTAAATAATTTCCCCATAAAATTACATCCTTTCTAAATTCTTTAGCATCTTGTTTAAAGTAGCATTAAATAATTCTAATTCCTCTTTTTCAATTCCTTGTAACATTCCTTTTTCTACCATAATTTTATCTTCTTTGATTTTTTCAACAAAACTTTTAGCATTTTTCGTAAGCACAATGACTTTTTTTCTTGTATCTGTACAATCAGAAACTCGCTTAATCAAATTCTTCTTTTCCATAGTATCTAAGATAGAAGATAAAGTTGACTTATTACAAGAAATAAATTGTTCTAAATGCTTTTGACACAAAGTCTCTTGATTTTCAAAAATAGTCAAAATAATTGTACCTTGAATCGGAGTCAAATCTATTCCTAATTTTTTATGTCTTTTATGTATTACTTTAAACATTTGTAAGTTTAAATCTTTTAACGTTTTACTAAACTCGTTATTTTTCATAAATAATACTCACCTTTAGTTCGCAAGCGAACCATTATCATTTTATAGTATATGAAAAAAAATTGCAAGGGTGTTTCTTGCAATAATTTTTAAATTTAAGGATATTTTAAAATAATTAAATTTCTCTTTTCCTAATAAATTCTACTTCCGTATAATTTTCTCTATTATCTAGTACTCTATTGTTTACTAAAAAGTAAGTTTGAAAATGATTCTCTTTTATAAAAGCATTGGCATTAAAAAATGGACTATTAAACCAATAGATTTCATTAAATAACATTTGCACTATATTCGTGTAATCACTTAAGACATGCTCAAATTTAAATAAATTACGCCTTTGAAAATCTATTGTATAATCAAAATATATATCTAACAATTTTAGTTTTTTTAGTTCTCCTAACGTAAAGGTTAATACTTCACGCAAATTTATTTCTGCTAGATCAATCTTAATATTTTGAGCAAAAGGAATGTCTCATATCCTTGAAATGAAATACCACATCTATTTGGAATCGAATCCAATATTTTAAAATCTTCTACTCCTGTAAATATATAATTGTTTACTTTAGTATTTATTGTTCTATCACAAAAAATCTCGATGATTTCTTCTTCATTCATACCAAATCCACCTCATGTATACATCCATTATAGCATAATCCTTTATTTTTCATACAACAAATCTGCATTTCCTCTTATGATTTTATCCGTAGTTTCTTTTCTTTCTCTACGGGCTAACTTTGTTGTATGCATGACATTACACATTACAACAATAATAATTTTCGTATCAAAATCACTGTAAATCCACTAAAAGCAATAGTGTTAGTACTACTTTATTTCGATATCTTGCTCCCATATTTTTATATGTACGCATTATTTTAATAGGAATTTCTTTTTTTCTAGCATTCTCATGAATTTATTGCTATCACATACTTCTACTACTTTCTTTAAATTATCATAATTCATTTGGTTTTATCTTGGTACTTTAACATTTCAATTGTTTCTTTTTTGAGCAAACTTGCTTCTAAAAAGATTTTAAGAATGGAACTAATTCCTAGCCTGTTGTAAAAATAGCAGCAACTCCTGTTATAATTCCAAAATGTTTAGCAATTCGTCCTTTCGTATCATAAATAAAACTAGATATAATAGTATCTACTACATTGCCATTTAACTCTTCATAATTATTAGAAGCAATATTTTCTTCATTTGGATTTGTTGTCGTTTTAATAAGTTCTAATCTACCAAAAATTTTTTCACGCCCCGCAGAATTATTTTTAAACTCGCGAGATTCCGTGAGTTTAAAATCAGAATTTGATAACTCTTCCCATAAACAATAAAAAACAAATGAATCCTCATTATTCATATTTAATAATTACATCTCCCAGATTTACTTCATTTTTGTATCTAGATAAATCTGTTAAAGAAATGTAGTCTGCGTTACTAACCCTTAACACTCTCACCAAACTATTCTTAGTTTTTAACTCTGTCTTTAAAATTGCATTTTTCAACTAAAACTACCTCTATATTATAGATTACCCGTTAATTGGTGATTTCCTTTTCTTCAAAGTATTTTTCCATTTCTAAAATTTGTTCTTCCGTATACCATTTCTTTTCTTTCCATCTTAAAATTCCCTTTTGATAATATTTTAAATACTTTTTATATTGGTAACCCACTTCATAATAAACCTTTCCCATCGCTTGTATTTTGACTTAATAAATCATTATTTTCTTTTAGGTAGGCTAAAGTTTCTCTATTCTTAATTAAGATTCGTCTTAAATCTCCTCTTTCTTCTTTTATTCCGTTTTCATTTTTTAAACTACGTTTGTAGTTATAAAAATAATCTGTAAGAGATATTATTCCCACTATTGAAAGTAAAAATAAACTTTCTAGGATTGTTTCATAATGACTATACTTAATATCCCCCCCTAAAAACGTTACAAGTTCGTTATAATCGTAACTAGAAAGACTACAAAATAGCGGAGGAAGGACAAAGGGAATAACTAAAGGTAATCCATTGTTATACTCTTTTAAATAATTACTTAAATACTCTAAATGGCTAATTTCTTTTTCAATAAAAATCGTGTATCCTTCTTTTATTATATATATTTTTTTATGTTTTTTTACTTCTACTTTTTGCTATAGTATATGTTTTATCGTTTTAAAATAGATAAAAAGAATATCTTTTTCATGATATCCTTCTTATAAATAATTTAGTAATTCTTTAAACTCTTCATAACCAGATTCTGCATTTAAATGTCCTCCACCCGAAATTATAACTTGCTTATCGGTTATAGTATCTGCAAATTCTTTTTCTACATCCTGTTTTACATATGGATCATTATCAGTAAAAAAACAAACAATGTCATTACAATACATTTTTACATCTGACAAATTATCAAAGTACATACTTTCATTTACAGCGTCATATTCTTCATCAATGCCAAGATAATGATTAAATCCACAAACAAACACTAACCTTTTTACTTTTATCTTATTTTCTACTAAAAACTTACAGATAAATATAGGAGCAATAGAATGGGCAAAAATAATCGTATTTTCATTTAAAATTCCTGCCTCCACATAACATTTTAAAAGTTTAGACCAATTTTTATAATTTTGTCTTCCTACACCTGTTGGAAAGTCAGGTGTATAGCATTCCAAATCTCTATTTTCTAGTTCTTTTCTTAACCAAGGAAACCAATTTACAAAAGGATTTCCAAAACTACCATGCATAATTAAATAATTATTTTTCATTATTTCACCTTTTCTCTTATTCCATCTTCCATAATTGAAATCTCCCTGTTATGGCATTGACATCTTCCGTATTCCCATAAATAATGGCTCCTAAATACTCTAATTTTTCATTTTCTTTTGCTTTAATAGAAGTAACTAATTCCTCATCTGTTCTTGTCTCTAATATATCTTTAGGATAATCTGCCACTAAAAGATTTGGGTTTTCTTTTGCCATAGCAATAGCATTTTTTAATTTTCCAGATTTTACTTTTGTAACAATAAAAGGAAATCGACTAATCCCTAAATGCTGTATATTAGACTTATCCAAAAGTATAGGCTCTCCCATGATTTCTTTATTAGAATATTTGCCAATTGCAATGGAAAGATGACCTATTACATTAAAAGCCGTAGATACATCTACATTCGTTGCCAATATGGCAACAATTTTTTTATCTTCATAATTCATTTTTAAACTTTTTCTCCTTCATTTCATTTATTTTTTAATTAAAACAAAGGAGATAAAACATTCTCTAGAATTTCTATTTTTCCACCATTTACTATCCCATGCATACTTCTTGGATACTTAAGCATAATAATTCCCCCTATCTTAAAGTATATTAAAATATTTATTACAAATTTATGGTGTTCCCGGACAGATTCGAACTGTCCGCTAAGCCTTAGGAGGGCCTCGTTTTATCCAAATAAACTACGGGAACATAAAAACATTTTAACACAAAGTAGGTTAAAATGTCTAATCGTTAGTCAATACTTATTAGTTCATATTCACGAGAACCCATTTTTTGGTCTTCGGCACTTGCAATTGTTAACAATCCATTTCTAGATTCAATTCTTTCTACTAAAGTATCTCTACCTGGATCAGTAGAATTATAGACTAAATCAATACAGGCTTGATCTAATGCAACAGGGTCAGTTGAGGCAAGAATTCCAATATCTTTCATACAAGGATCTTCTGCTATATGACAACAATCACAATCAACAGACATATTCACCATAGCATTAATGTAAACAATTTTATCTTGATAAAAATCGGTAATTGTCTTAGCAGAATCTGCCATAGATCTTAAGAAATTATCATGGTCTGCTTCCATCATATTCCCATTTTCATCTCCACTACAATGAATATAATTTTTTCCACGACTTGAAGCAAGCCCAATCGATAAATTCTTAATGGCTCCACCAAATCCACCCATAGGATGCCCTTTAAAATGAGATAATACCAACATAGAATCATAATTCTGCATTTTAGCGCCAATAAAATTTTTCTTGATCACTACACCATTTGGATTTTCCAAAACTTCTTCGGAATCACTATCCAAAATATCAACATGAAAATACTTACTCCATCCATGTTTCTCCATTAGTTCTATATGTTTTTCTGTTGTATTTCTTGCTCCTTCATAAGCCGTATTACACTCTACTACTGTACCATCAACGTGTTCTATAACATCACGTACAAATTCTGGCTTCATATAATTTTGGTTCCCTTCTTCACCAGAATGAAGTTTTACGGCCACATTTCCTTCTAATTTCACTCCTATCGCATTATAAAGACGTACTAAACTTTCTCCTTCAATCTTACTTGTAAAATATACTTTTGCCTTTCCCATTTTTTATTTCCTCTTTTCTATTATTTATTAAAATTGTTTGCAACACTTTCTATTTCTTGCAATTCAAAACGATATTTTTGTTCTACATTTGGATATTTCTCATGGTCTACTTCACTTAAAAACATTATTTTAGGTCGAACCCAAAGACTACCATCTCCATAAAGTCTTCTATAAACAACCATTTCTTCTTTTGTTTCTGAATCTTTTGCAACATCGATAACTAAATAATAATCTCCTTTAAAATGTCTATAAATACCATTTATTTTTAGTTCTCTCATATACCATACTCACTTTCTAAATAAGAATGAATATAAATCAAATTATTCACAATAATATCGTTATCCCAAATAAATCGTATCATAATATTTAAAAGTTGCCAATTCTTTTCATACCTTATATACATTAAAATAATCAATATTATAAAGTCTATGAATATCCTCTGTACCCATAATGACTCTCTTATTATTTTCTAAACCCAAAAATGTTAATAATTCCTCTAATGTATAGCCTTCTTCTTGAACGTATGCTAAATCGATTTCTAAAAAAGGAGGTATTTTTGGAAAATGATCAATATCAAAATCTATTTTGCCAAGTTCATAAGAAATACGAGGTGCCATAACTTTACTAACAGGTTTTAAGCCTAATTCACTAAAAAAATCCATAGTTTCTTTAAGTCTACTTGTTTTAAATTTAATGACTTCTTTTACATCAGGATTACTTTGATTAACATGCATAGTTACTTTTATATCTCCTTCATCTGTAACTCTAATTAACTTATCATATTGGTTTAGGTATTTTCTTTCTTCCGTATCCAATGCCATAATGGTACGAACCCCTTCATATACTTGTTTAGCACCCAAAAGTTCCAACTTTTTTTGGACTGATTCTATATTTATATCTAGAATCTTGATTTCTTGTTCTTTATACCCGTTCATCTTTTATTTTCTCGCTTTCCATTAAAAATACAAGGATTTCTGTAAGACTTTTTTAAAATTATCAAAGTCATTTTCATAAACTCTTTTATTAATTTCAATCATAATAGAAACTATATTAGTATCTGTTTTCCCATAATACTTATTTGGAATTAAAGAGCCTTTATAAGGATAGTTTATTTTAACAGAATAGCCATTATTCTCAAAATATTTTATAAAATGATTTGTCAACTCTTCTGAATAATAATCTTCTTCTATTCCTATACAAATATCTGGAACATTTTCATAATGAAATAATCTAAACACTAATTCTTTAGAATACGAATGCAAATCAATTAAAACACATCTACCATACTTCTCTAAAATTTCGCTCACTTTTTCATCTAAAAGTTGATGATGCCTATCATAAATTTTTGTAACAATATTTTTATGTTCCTCATTAGGATTAAACATTACTTTTCCAGTACTTGACTTTAGATAAATGTAACCCATTCCATATTGATTCATAATTTCACTATCATCTTTAAATCTTTCAACATCACAATAAAGTCTAGAATAAGGAAATATAATCATTTTTTCTTTATTCTCTAAAAGTTCATCTACTTTTATATCACACATAAATAAGTTTTCTTTTTCTAGTTCTGAAAGAGAAATCAAAGAAGTTTTTTTATACTCTTCTGGTATATAAAGACTAGAATGCGGTACATGAATTAAAACATAATCTTTCATAAAATCTCCCTCTTAATTTATATTTTTAATTATTTATATAAGACTTATATTTAATCTTCTGTTACTTTTGTAATTAAAATCATATTTCTATCTTCATCATAAACACCTAACTCGTATCTAAAATCTGACTTTCTGAAAGGTAAAAATATTTCTTTATTATTTTTCTTTAAAGATTCATAAATTGCTTCTATTCTATCTAAACTCTCATATCGAAATTTGTATAAATTAGTAGATAAAGTATATTCTTTAAAATCAGGAATATCCTTTTTGGCATACTCATACGTAACTAACATAATTCTTGTATTTTCATTTCGTAATTGCATCCATGCTACTGGTTCATATTCTGTAAACTCTATTTCAAAACCTAAATATTTTGTATAAAATGTAGCAGACTTAAAAATATCTTGTACTACAAATTCGATTGCTATATCCATTTTCATCACCTATTTTTCTCGTTATATCTTTTCTTTTATGATATCTGTCACTTTAAATTTAATGGCTTTTTTTCATATTTTCTACCTATCTATTTATAGAAAATGCACTTTTATTTCTGCCTTCTTACCAAAGATAACGTTTCTTGACTAAAGTTATTTTCTAATGTTTCATCTTCATACTGTTCATCTGTAAATATAGGGGGCAGTTGCGGAAGATTCAAAATTAATCGTGTTCCTATATCTTCACCTAACTGTATGGGTTTTAATGGTGGCAAATTCAAATGCAACCTTGTTCCAATTTTGTCTTCTATATTATATTTTAAATTTTTTTTATTCATATTCATTATGCAAGTTTTTATATTCTTCCTCACTAACAGGCTCACACCACTCTGTTTTTGTATTCTCCCCTGGAACCTCAATAGCAATATGTGTAAAATAAGAATCCTTTTTTGCTCCATGCCAATGACGCACATTAGCAGGTATTACAACAACATCTCCTTTCTTTAATGCTCTTGCCTCTTTTCCAACTTCCTGATACCAACCAAATCCACCAGTACACAAAAGAATTTGTCCTCCTCCACTTGTTGCATGGTGAATATGCCAATTATTTCTACAAGCAGGGGAAAAAGTAACATTTCCAACTCCTAACCCTTCTGTTGCTAGCATATTTAAATAACTTTCACCAATACACGCCCAAACAAAACATCATCATTGCATTCTGCAAATAAAGGCGCAAATTTTCCTAACTTGTCCATTCCTATCGTATCTTTTGCACCTTTTCACCTCCTTATACTTTTATTGTACAAGACAGGACTTACTCCCTGTCAACAAAAAAATAGAAAAATGGCAACAAAAAAGACTACTAATTTTTTACATCGGTAATCTTTGTAACCAAATATTCTTTAAACTCTAATCCCCCAATAAACTTCTTAAAATCTTCAAAATTTAAAGTTTGTAAATCTTCTGCAGTATTCAAATCATCATAATCATAATAACTATAATTTAAGTGAAATTGGCGAAACAAACCATACAAAGACATATCACTACATAAATTAGACATGCGCATCATTTGTAAATCCAAACGAAAAACTTCCTCTTTAAAGTTCCGTTCTTTTTCAAACACCTCTCTCACTCTATCAACAAATACTTCTTCCTCATTTGTATAATTAGAAACCTTAACTAATAAATAATCTTCAAAATAATCATAATCATAAGAAATGGCATAATCAATAACTTTCTTTTCTACTAATTCTTTATAAAGTGATGAAATACTTGAAAAATGCATTTCTAAAAATAAATCAATATAACAAGAAAGCATTCTGCGTTTTCTAGATGAATATTTAGAAAAGTCTACTTTATAACAAACACTTACAAAATCTTTAGAAATTGGCATCTCTACTTTTTCATAATGACACGCTACTTCTTTCGGTTCCTCCTTTTTTAGGAAAGAAAAAGAGATTTCTTTAACAGAAATAGAAGAATAAATGTCTTGTATTTTTTTATACATTGTATCCACATCAAAATTTCCTGCAATAAATAATATTTCATTTTTAGGTCGATAAAATGTATCATAACACAATTTTACTTGTTCATAAGTAAACGATTCCACATCTTCTATTGTTCCTAAACCATCAATGTAGGTATAGTTCTTTAACATATTTTTAGTTTGAGACTTATATACTGTTCTTCCAATTTCATCATTACGCATGCGAATTTCTTGATAAATAGGAGGTTTTGTCACTTCGATATCTTCTTTTGTAAATATAGGATTTGAAATTCCTTTAATTAAATGCTCTAAAGCAAAATCCACTTCTTCCACAGCATCTACATAAAAATCAGTCATGAAAGTGCTTGTAGTAGCATTCGTTTGCATCCCCCTTTCTCCAAAAATTTGAGCAAAATTCCCATACCTGTTTTTTTCAAACAATAAGTGTTCAAGCAGATGTGCCATTCCATTTCTCATATGAAATTCTTGTCCATCCACAATAAAATCACTATGAAAAGCACCATATTTCACCATGAAACCAATGAATACAGAATGCTTATTTTGATCTGGATAAAAGTAAATATTTAAGCCATTGTCTAAAACTTTATGGATTCTTTTCTTATTCATCTTTACTTCCCTCCAAATAATAAATAGTATCTAACTTCAAGCGTTTTACAAAATCCACAAATTCTTCGGGAGTAATCTTTTTTAATATTTCATACTCTTCATTAAGTGGATAACCTGTTTGAAAGTATTTCATTCTAAAATCTGCAATAAGAGAAGGAAATGAATCTTTCTGGCGTTCCAAATTAATTCGTTTACGTTCTTTTATACTCTCTATTTTTGGAGATAGAAAGGAAACATCTTGCAAACGCTTTATAATTTCAAAAATGGTTTGCTTGGCTACCTCATACTTTTCACGATAAATTTGAGCATGAATAATAAATAAACCATGGCAAACATTATAATCAGAAGAAGCAGTGTAGACAAGTTTATCTCGGTCTCTTAAGAATTCTTGTAAAATTCGAGTAGATTGGCTACTTAAAAGAAAACGAAGTAAACTGAAATACACTTCATCTTCTTGTTTATAATCTTTTATTTTATAGACAAACTTTAAAATGGATTGATTATAAGTACCTGTTTCTTCTACTAAATTCACTTCTTCTCTAGGCAAAAAAGGTCTAATTTGATAAGGAATATAAGAAGAACACTCACGAGATTCTCCAAAACTTTTTTTCAATAAATCTGCAAAAGAATCTTCGATATTTCCATATGCAAATACCAAAGGTTTCTTACTTCCTATAATTTCTTTATAATAAGAATATAATTCTTTACTCGTAACCTTATGAATATCTTTTTTATGTTGATAAATAGAATCACTAAAGTAATGGCAATCATCAACTAATTCTTCCATTCTTATATTCGCATAACTATTAATATTTTTAAAACCACTTTCAATATACACACTTAAGCGATTTTTAGCATTTTCTACTTCTTCTTTATAAAATGAATCACTTAAAGCATAAGGGTTGTAAATAGTATCCATGATAAAAGAAAGTGTTTTTTGATAGTCATACTGACTGTCTTTTAATATAGCATTATCGGCAATAATAAAACGATACATATAAAACCAATTTTCTCCACAATTACTTTTGCTTAAAGAAAAATCCATAACATAATTTTCGATTAAAGCATTCGAAAATTCTTCTTCCGTTTTATATTGATTCGTTTTTTTAGTAAGCAAACGTACAAGTAAATTTCCATAAACAGAAAAAGTGTCATTTCGATGACACGGAAATATAAAATCCAAAATGATTTTACGAAAAGATTCTGTTTTTATGCTATTAAATTTTTCTTTCACTACTTCTTCAATCCTCTATTTTTGTAATGTAATCATATTAAATAAAAATAACAAATAAACTCCTAACTTCATTCCAACTTTATAACGTTGTTGTTCATAAATGGCTACTACTTTATCTACTAGCGTCATACAAACACTTTCTTTATATTTGGGCAATTCTTTTGATAAAGGAAACATATGAGAAGCAATCATATTTTTTTGTAATTCGCTTAACTCATAATATTTACTTGCATTTAATAAAGCCATTTTTGGATGCTCTACTAAATTTTTTACATCTCCATTTTCTTCTAATTGATAATTAAAATAAAAATCATGTAAAAGTGCGGCTCTAGTGGCTTCTTGATAATTTAAATGTAATTTCTTTGTTATTTTATAAACACCCTCTGCAACACGATAAGAATGTCCATATCGTGATATTCCATGATGCGTTTCATTGTCTAATTCTTTGAAATTATGATTATTAATAATATCTTCTACTAACAAGTCGAATTCGTTTCTTTGCGATTTTGTCAAAATTCTTCACCCTCAGACTAATTCATTATAACATAATTATATAGGGAATACTATCCCTTACTATTGTATGCAATGAAATACAATTTCGTTACTCACAATTTTTTTCCTTACAATTTTCATACTCTATTTCAATGGTAGAATGATGGATTCCTTTTTCTTTCACTACTTCTTTTATTTCTTGTTTTACCGTTTCATAATTCTTTTTAGTAACCGTTTTACTTACCTGTACATGCATTGTTAAAAAAATACTTTCTTCATCTAAACTCCAAACATGCACATGATGTACATCTTCTACATTAGAAATTTGATTCACATTTTTCTTGATGTCTTCTATATCGATTCCTTTTGGTACGCTTTCTACTAGCACTTTCACAACATCAAAAGAGTGTTTAAATGCCTTTATACCAATAATTAAAGAAATGGCAATAGATAAAATCGGATCAATGACATTCCAACCAGTTACTTTAATGAGTAAAGCCCCTACTAAAACGGCCATCCAGCCTAAAACATCTTCAAGCATGTGTAAATTGACACTTCGTTCATTTAAACTAAGACTTTTACTTGTCTTATAAGCAGCATACCCATTAATTAGAATTCCAAAAATAGAAAACAAAAACATTCCAGTAAAATGAACTTCAACAGGCTGAAATATACGTTCTATTGCATTCAAAAAAACAACAAAAGAGCCAATAAGCAAAATCATAGAAGTAAAGAAAGCCCCCAATAATGAATACCTTTTATAACCGTATGTTAACTTCTCATCGGCTTTTTTAGTTGATAATTTTTCTAAAAAGAAAGATATTCCAATGGCAATAGAATCTCCAAAATCATGAATAGCATCTGAAAATATAGCAACACTGTGCGTAAGAATCCCGCCAATAAATTCAAATAAAGAAAAGCCCAAATTCAAGAAAAAAGCCAGTTTTATATTTTCGTTTTCATGATTATGATTATGTTCGTGCATAAGTAAACCTCCCTAATTAAATTTATAGATTTTTTGGGCTATTTTATACCCTTTTAGCGTAATATAACTTCCTACTTTTGTTGGTAAATAAGTAAATCCCGCTAACTTAAAATATTTAAGTTTTTTATAAGTAGTGTTATCAAGATTCTTTACATAATCCCACAATGCTTCTCTTTTTTCTAAAGACTCTTTGTCTCCCTTCATTAAAAGATAGATAGAAGAAATTGTCATCATCATGGAAAGCATGCGAAGTAGATAAGTATAAAGTTTTGGATAAACTTCTTTTACACAGGCTAAATCGAGAGAAGAAGCAATAAGTTTTGTCACCTTTATTTGTTGATCTACTCTTGTAATCATTACACTTTCATTTACAGATTGATCTTCTCTCCCAATAAAATAATGATACAAATCTAAATCATAATAACAAATGCTTTTTACAAAAGGAAGAGGTTGATAAGCAACAATATTATCTACGTAAAAGGTGTGCTCTGGTAAATTAATTTTACTTTTCTTTAAAACACTTGTTTTGTAAATCAAGGAATGCATAATCAAATATTGACTTGTTTTAAAATGTCCTAAATCATGCCAAGTACATTTTTGCTCTTCTGGAAAAACATTTTTAAAAGACATCACTTTTTGTTTATTTTCATACAAATGATCATAAATATAATTGCATACAATTAAATCTACTAAATCCTTTTTTTCTTTCCTCTCTTTTATTTTACTTGCAAGTTCTAAAAGAGCCTCCTCATCTAGCCAATCATCACTATCTACTACTTTAAAATATTCTCCTATGGCAACTTTAAGACCCACATTTACTCCACTTCCATGTCCCCCATTTTCTTTATGAATCACTTTGACAATATCAGGATATTTCTTGGCATACTGATCCGCAATACTTCCTGTTTTATCCGTTGAGCCATCATTTACAATAATGATTTCTGCATCATCTTTTAAAACTAACAAAGATTCTATACAGCGTTCCATATAATCCATTGAATTATAACAAGGAACTGTAAAACTAATTAATTTTTTACTACTTTTCATACAACACACCCATTTTTCTGTTTCTATTGTATCATAATTTTTTAAAAAAAGAAAAAAAGCACAAATGAAAATGCTTTTTAATATAATCTTTAAATCTTCTTAACATTATGTTTCTCTTCTTTGTTCAAAATGTATCCAAACGTTTCTTTCGTTTTTTTAAAACCTAATTTTTTTCGTAAAAAATCTTAGTGTCTTCTTTCCCCTTTATCTAGTGCTTTATCTTCACATATCAAGCACAATAATTTATACATTTTCATACTAGTCACTCCTTTAAAATAATTACTTATATTATATAAATTCAAAGTATTTTGCCATTCTTGCAAGACAATCCCTTCGTATAATGGTGGTAATAAAGAAATACAAGCCTTTGTATATAAAACACTCAAAAGCGTTTCTGCATTTACATCTTTATCAGAATATTTTAAAAGTTGTTCTTCCAACTCCTGTATTTTAGGCATTAAATGCATTAAAGATAATTCAAATTCTTGTTCAGACATAGATGTATTTTTCTTTGGTATGAATAAATCTTCCTCATTTAAATTTACAGAAATGGCAAGAAAGGAATATTGAAAATCAATTAATGCCTCTCTTTCTTCTAAAGAAGCCCCTTTTAAATATTGAGTTATCTCAAAAAAGAAAGCATCATCTACATAATTTTGAATAGAAAATGAAATATTTACTTTATTCCCATCTAACATATACTTTTTTTGTTTATCTAATTGATTAAGAATTCGAATCGCAGTTAAAATTTCTTCAGTTCTAGGTAAAAAATATCCATCTTTTTTACTATTATTATCCTTCATAATATAATAATTTTCATCTAAATATTTTTGATAAGGACACAAAATCTTATATTTGTTTTTTTCAATTTCTTTTGCCGATTTTAAAACCAAACATAAATCCTGATATTCTTGCGTATTTGTTTTTCCTTCCTTTGCTAATTTAGAAAGTAAAATATAAATTTTTATTATGCTAGTCGTAATTTGTTTTGCTTCTTGATACAAATTATCCATAAAAATCCCCACTTTCAAGTATATAAGATACAATAAATTTACACTTTTTGTCAAATTTAAAAAAAAGAAAACCGAACAGTCAATTTTAATCTCTCTACATTTTTTTATATTTTTATCTTCTAATAAAGTCAATAGGTCTTTTATAATTCACAAGTTTTTTAGAAATATCATTGCTAATGCATAATGAATCTTCATTTAAAGTAAATAAATCTTTTATTTCTTTCCCATAATGAGGAGAATAACTTTTGCATGAAAAGAATAAATCTACAAACAAATTAAGCAACTGATTGCGATTCCATACTCGTATCAATTCATAATCCTGTTCTATAACTTTGCAACAATCCAAATCAATTAATACTATTCTATCATCATAAAATAAGGTGTTAAGTCTCTTCAAATCTCTTACCCAAACTTTATATTCTGTAAATACATGCATTAATTCATCTAAACATTGTAAATTATAAAGAAAATAATCAGTTTGTTCTAATAAAATATCCCTAAATTCTTCTTGTAAATATAGAAACGTATAAGCATCTGTCAAGAAATTATCAGGATGTTTTATCAATTTCATTCTATCTTTTACGTTCTCCACTTCATAATAAAGTTCTAAAACTTGATTGGTAAAAGGACTGCTTATTTCTTTTAATATTTTAAACATTGTATAATTCATTCTGCAACGATGAGATGTATATTGAAAATACTTTTTCAGATAAAGTTCACCTTTTAATTTATAAATAGAAGAACAACTACCATGATTTTCTGGTATACCTTCTAAAATATCTACAAGTTCTCCTTTGCTATTGTAATACTTCATAAACCAAAACCTCTATTTTCTATTTTCAACTCACTCTATAATGTCCTATGATGTCATTACGATATTCTAATATATTCTCTTCATAATGAATTTGATAAGAATTAGCATGATGAATGACAAATGGGATACCATTTTTGTTTCTTTTATCAGATACTATTCCAATGTGATTCTGAAATACCACAATATCTCCTCCTTGCCATTCTTTAATTTCTTTAACATCTGTTGTTAAAGAAAGACTATGATTCTTAAAATACACTTCTAAATTCCTTACTCTACGAAAATCAATTCTTTTGTCTACTTGCTCTATAGAATAAAGATTTCTATTTTCTACAATATCTTCATACACAAGTTCCATTAAGTCATAGCCAGCATTTAATAACCCCTTTGCTACAACATCTGTACAAACTCCATATTCATCACTTGGATATCCAGTTTCATAATATTTACTTTTGTATTTTGGATTTGTTTTTATATATTCTCTAACTCCAATTAGAATGTCTGTTTGATCATCAATCCCATCATTATCTTTATCAATACTACTTTTATACGTTTCAATACCAAAATAAGTATTATCATAAGATTTAGGCAAAAAGACATTAAAAAGAAAAAATCCTCTAAATAAAAAGAAAAGAATAGCCACAAAAACTACTATCCCCATTGCTTTTTTCTTACGCATTTCTTCCACTTCTTTCCAAGTCAAAAACTATATTTGATTTCGATTGATACCATTGTGTTCAAATAATTGATAAACCATTTCCATATTACGATAGCATCCATTCTTAATCTCTTCTTCATAATCTTCACTTTCTACATTTTCATGATTCATTTCTAATTCTTTCTCTATATTATAAGGAACACTAATAAATTCATAAGAAAAAGATTCCTCGATATTTTTAGAATGAAGATTCCCACTTAGAATAAGATAATTGGCAACCGTTGTATTTTTTACATCTCCATCTTTTTCCTTGTTTCGAAATACATCAATAGAATTTCCTACAGAACCTGTATTTATAATGGTTCTATTATACATTCTTTTCAAATACTGCATATGAACATGCCCATACACTACAACATCTGCAACATTCATAGAAATCGTATTTTTAGTAGGTAAAAATAAATTATAATGATCCTCTACACTACCTATATCTCCCACTATTTTATAAATATTATCAGGGGTTGCATGAAAGAAACGGACAAGTCTTCCACTTATATACATTTCATAACAGTAAGGCATTTTCTGAATGTATTCAATATCCTCTTCTGCCAATTGATTCTTGCACCATAAAATTCTTTCTATTTCGTGATTCTTAACTAAATCTTCATGAAGTAAACTATAGCAATAATTTCCCATTACAGAGACAAAACAAGATTTTTGCACTAATTGTATACACTCATGAGGATGTAGTCCTTTTCCAATAACATCACCTAAACAAATAATTTTTGTAATTTTTCTTGCTTCAATATCACTAAGTACTGCCTTTAAAGCCTCTAGATTTCCATGTATATCAGAAATAACGGCAACTTTTTCCATTATATTTCACCCAAATGAATTATAACATAGTTTTTTTATCATTTAAGGTTAAATACATCGGACTTTCTTTTAAATTTATATTTTCCATAATCTCTTCTACCTCAGACTTATAAAGATATCCTCTCTCTATTTGACTTTCTGTTAAAAAGTAAGATAAATCATAAATATAAAAATTAGCATTCTTTCCTGTTCCTAAATATAAAGAAGTTTCCTTTTCTATATGAATAGTATCCAAATAAGAATAATCATTTTTCTCTCTTAATATTTGTTCTTGCTCTAAAGAGATTCCATAGTTACATTTCAAAGCCTTTTTAAAATTAGTTAAATCGTAATAATAAACAACCGTTCTATCTTCTCCATTCACATTCTCTATTAAGGAAAGAGAATAATTTCTATCATAGATTGCAACATAATCTTTAGTTCCAATCAAAAATAAATTTTCAAGAAAAAACACTTCATCTTCTACCCACAAATAAGGGTTAAATAAAAAACTATTAAATGTATCTTGTAAAACTTCTAATTCCTCTTTTGTAAATTCTTTCGTAACATCATACCCACGACAACTCAAAAAGTTTTTAGCATTAATTAAAGATACAGTATTTTTAGAATCTGGTACCCAATAACTATCTGTTTCTCTTAAATCTGGTATTGTAGAGGCAAAAGAAACTCCTTCGCTTGTTATTGATTTGTATTCCAATTCATTTTTGTCTTCCTCTACAAAATAGTACTCCATATTTCCTATAGCGTCACTAACACTTACTAAATCGATTTCTTCTATAGAATAACTTTCCTTTTCTTCTAAAGTTTCTTCCGTTATAACAGATACATCGTCTAATATGGGTACTGTTCCTTCATTAAATTTAAGCATAGTGGCTACTCCTAATCCTACCATACGACTTATTAATTGAATTTTATTCATTTCTCTTCCTCTTTCTAGGCCAAGTAGAAACCATTTTATCATAAATAAAAAGAAAGTCAAATTTTTCACGGTTATCTTTGTATCAGTTCTTATTTAATATACGTTTCTTAATATTATCTATTTCTATTGTAGAAAAAAAATAGTTCTGTTCTGCAACTTTTGTTGTTCTCTCTTCGTTTCCTTTACAATATTCTTCAAGTGAATAAAAGGCATCTATTGATTCACATAGTTTCTTTGTGTTTAATAATTTTGGATCTTTTGCCACTTCAACCGAAAACTTTAACCAACGGCGATATTTTTCGCTTTCTGTTATTTCTCTTTGCAAACCAAGCCTATTTTGTAGCCAGATGTTTTTTAAATCCCTATGCAGAGTATATATCCATGAAATAAGTAGAAAGTTCTTTTCATTCAAACAATAATTTGCATCTTTATTTATTCTATTTAATAGAGATTGAACTTTTTTCTTCTGTCCTTGATACCAAGTAGCCATATAAGAGCCATCTATAAAACGATGTACATCACTTTTTGGCAAAATATTTTGATACTTTATTGCTTGCTCAAAATATATATTTCTTTTTTCTTCTTCTGTCACTGTATGTTTTTTTGTTTTATAATTTTCAATATGAGCAAGGGTTTCAATGATATACATATTTTCTTCTGAAATTTTATAATGAGAATTTTCTCTTAATAAATAAAGTTCATGATAAGCAATTTCCATCATTTCTTTATACCAATCTTTTAAATAAGTACCATCTTTGTATTTTTCTTCAGGATTTTTTAAAGTTCCATAATTCGAAAGTATTCTTTCATAATAAAGATCCGTTTTTTCTTTTTTACTAACATAAACATTTTCACAGATTTGATGAATAGTTTTACTCAAATCTACCATATTTCCACCAAATTTGATTTTAGCAAATATTGTATTATGAAATGGATCTTTCTCTTTTTGGTCTATATTCTTTCTAAAATTTAAAAAGTCAAGCGAGCAAATTCGAGTTAAATTACCTCCTAAGTCTAATATTTTCACAGATATTGGATTTCCTATGGAACATCCTCTACCAAATTTTTGTAAAAAATCTCGATAGGCTTTTGTTTTACTGCTAAAAACAATTTGCATCGCACCATCAGTATGAAATCCTTCTGTTACCTGACGAATTGACAATAATACCTTACTATTTTCTCCTGCGAATTCATTATTTCGAAACTCCGAAATATTTTGTTTATTTTCATTTTTAGGCAATCTACAAGAAGTTTTATAAAGAGATAATTCTGGAAATAGTTGCTTTAAGATAGATTCTTTTTCTAATAAATCTTTAAAATCACGACAATAAAATAGAATCTTTGTATTCTTAAGTTCCAAATATTTTTTTAAAATCGAAACATAAGTAGCCTCTTTATCCAAATAATTTGTTAAAGAAACAATCATCTCTTCTGTAATATTTTCTAACCTTTCCTGTTTTAAAATTTTGTATGCTTCTGTTTTTGTATTTTCAGATACAACAAAAAATTCATTATAAATAGGCATAGCGAATAAACCATTTAAAAATGCATCTTCTATCGAATAATAATAAGAGACATGATTGTCATATAAAAGGCTTGCCATGTTAACTCTTTTCTTAGAAAGTGCATTTTGTTCATTATAACTCTTTTCAAATTCCCATTGCAAAATAGGAGTTGCAGATAAACCTAAGTATCTTTTATCCTCGCCATAATGAAACAACTGCTTTATAGAATCATATTGTTTTCTTTTTGCAATCGCATGAAATTCATCACAAATAAGCAAATGAAATTCTGGGATATTTCCTTTTTTTATTATAGAATGAAGACTTGCATAAGTATAAAATTGTAAATTTTTAAAATCTTGTTCTAAATCATATCCCATATTTTTTAAATACTCTTTCATTTGTTCTAAAATCAAATGAGTTGGAGCACAAAAAAGAATACTTTCGTTAGAATAAGCAAGGATTGTGTTAATTGCAATAGCAGACTTCCCTATTCCCATAGCAGCAATAACACAAGATTTTTTTTATACTGCAAATCTTTTAAAACAAAGGTCGTTGCTTCTTTTATGTGAGGATACTCAAATATATTCATAGTTGTATCTCCTTATCAAGGGTATATTCTATTCATTTTTTGAAATATTGTCAATATTTAATTCTCTTTAATAAAATCAGAAATATTTCCTTCTTTGCCATTGATTAAAAAGATAAATTTTTTATTTAAATATTTAGAAACTTTATCTGAAATCGTAATGGCTTTCGGCCAACTTTTTAAAACAGAAATATCGAATTGCCCCTTCACTTTATAATGAACAATTAATTCTGTTTCTGTAATAGATATATACACTTTTCTAATTTTGGCTATCTCTGTATTAATATAATCATGAATACTGGAAGTTTCTACTCTTTGGTAGCCTACATCTAGTTTATCTGCAAGTAATAAAGATAAACCTATTAAAGATTGAATTTCCTTTCCTTTAGAGTGATCCAAAATGGCTTGTTTCATAATTTCTAATTCTTGTGGCGCAATTGTAAAATCCTCTAAATATTGAGTAAATATTTTACTACTTTCTACTGCATGATCTGTTTTTGTTCCTTTTACTAAACCAATATCATGTAAAAGAGCCGCAAGCATACCTAACTCTATTGTTCTTTCATCAACTTGAAGTTGTTCTAAAATTGTTTTAACATAACTTGCCACTCTTTTATAATGGGAAAGTCCATGTTCCCAATCCCATTTCCCATCTGTTATAAAATGCATTTTTTCAATTTTTTTTACAGTTTCTAAATATTGTTGGTTTTCTAATAACTCATCAAACATAATCATAAAACACACTTTCCTACTTTCTTATCTTTTTCTTGTATTTTTAATAATTTATCTGGAAAATCTACCGTCATTCCTTCTATATCTAAGTTGTATACTTTTTTCATAATATTTTCATCAGAAACACCCCAAAGCCTAACACCTAATTTACTAGATTTAGCAAGAAAAATATCTTCTTCTGTTACATTTATGGCATTTGGACATATTTGACTTCCTCGAATTTTTAACAATTGTTTTATATTCTCTTGTGTTATTTTTTCAACAAGCCATGATAATTTAATTTTTTTATCTAATTTTCTTACATTCTCTAATGCTTCATACTTAAAAGAAGTAATGTAAATATTATCATGACTTTTATACTGTTTTAAAATGTTTAATACTTCTTTTTCGATTCCAACCACTTTTAATTCAATTGCAAATGTTAAATCAAGATTTAAAAACTCCTTAGCAAACTCTTCAAATAATACTATATGTTCACCTTTAAATTTTGGATCAAACCAACTACCAAAATCCAATTTATATAACTCCTGAAACAGATAATCTTTAATTCTTCCAGTTCCATTTGATTTTTTATCTAGTACCTTATCATGAAAAATAACTATCTTTCCATCTTTGCTTTTTCGCAAATCTAACTCTAAACCATTTGCGCTTAATCGTATTCCCTCTTTAAAAGCAATCATAGTATTTTCTGGTGCATAACCTGAAGCACCTTATGGGCATAATTAACAAAATTACGTATTTCATTCACCTCGTTTCACTTAAAAGTTATGTTGTTATAAAAAACTCCCTACTTACTTCTATTATAACACGTATAATATGTGGATTTACATAAGCAATGTTAGTTCCCTTAATATTAATAATACTTCCTTTTCTAATAATAGGTTTAACACAAGCAAATCTACATATCATTAAGAGTCTTTTTAAGACTTCCTTATCAAACTCTAATTCCTTAACAACATCCATACTCATCACTTCCATTCTCAAATAACAAAAAAACTAGACGGTACTTCTAGTTAATATTTATTACTCTCGAATAAAAAGTTCGAGTTTCCTATCAATCTGGTGCGATAGCGGTTGTTATCTACAACTTTTTCGCTAAATTAGGAATTAATACATAACTTATATCAATTTCTTAATTAAATTATAACACGAATCCAATTTATTTTAAAACTAATTTTTATGTAAAGTACTAATATCTATTTTTCACTTGTTTATCGTTTTATTTTAGGTTTACGTTCCAAATAATATCCCTCTCCTGCATTTCTAAATATTGGAGTTGTAACAGGATAGATATTGTCAGATCCTAAATCTTCTTTAGTTATAGGAAGATTTCTAATTGGATTTTGGTCATTAATTTTATAAAGATAATTAATAAGTATTCCATCTGGATTTAGAATCTTCATATAACTTGTTATGAACTCTTTAAAGTCTTTAAGTCCAAATTCTGGTTTTGCATAGGAAAAATAATCAGCAATATTTGATAAAAGAATAATGTCATACGTTGATGATAATTCTTCTGAAAAACTTAAAGCATCTGCAAAAGTAATATTAACATTTGCATCATTTATAGATTTTTGAAGTTTTTTATAGGCATCTTCATTTACCAAATAATTATTACGAGAAAGCGATATATTATTTGCTCCATAGTAGAGTGATTCAAAATTTATCATAGGATTACCATCAGAAAATTCAAGCATTTTTCTAAAGTATTCATGTACTTCTTCTGGAAGATGAGGTTTTACTTTTTCAAGAATATCTAAATGGTTAGAAAAATTGTCGCTTGCTGATGTAAATATTAAATTGGCCTTTTTAAAGTCTTGAAATGGAAAAATATTAATCATTGCTTTACGTAGATGATAAACAAAATAAGTTAATTTATTTGAGTCAAATGCATCAATTTCATAGACACCACTAGTAATAAGATTAAATACTTGATCTCCACCAGATAAAATAGTTAAAGCCCTATTTTTTAAAAATTCATGTGCTTTCAAGTAATCTTTAATACATTCTGATGTTACAAAATAAGTGCTAGCATAATCTTTAAATCCATGAAAAAAATGTACTCCATAAATTAGGTCCATACTTGCCCTTAATGCTTCTTCTAAATCTATATTCATTTACGAATCCCCCTTAATTACCCGCTATTTTAACATATTTATCTTTCAAAATCATCATTTTTTTCATTATTTTTATTATTTTGTATTATATCAATATCATTTTCATCAAGTATATCTTCATCATATAAATCATTTATGAAGTTATCATATTTATCATTAGAGAAGAATTTGTTTTGTAAAAATTCAATAAACTTCTTCCATAATTCTTTAAAGTAATCAACTATTTTTTGTAATTCTGATACCTTATCTTCTAACTCATCAATAGTTTCATTTGCTTCATTTAAATCATATTCTAATTCTTCAATTCTATCATCACGAGTTTTTATTTTCTTTTTCAAGTTTCTAACTTCGTTAGAGTGTTCTCTCAAATCATCTTCATATTTTTTTAAAACTATATTTATATCATTTGCATTTCTTAGATTAGAAGTAGTATTATTAGTTTGCTCTATATATTTTTTAATCTTATCTATATTTTCATTAGAAATAGTAAAGTTATTTTTATTAGTGATAGTAGGTTTTAAATTATCAATAATATTATTAATCTCATTAGATTTATTTTGTAATTCATCTGTCTTGTTGTTTAATTCTTTGAGCTGTTTTTTGTATTTTTCTTGCTCTCGTTTAAATTTTTTATATTCGTTCATGTTGGCAACATTAATATCAACATTTCTACCTTCTTCTTTTGCTTTAAGAGTATAGTTTAAATGATAAATTCTATTGAATGAATTAATACAATATTCTCTCATTTTGTCTTGAATATTTACTAAACTTATTTTATTAAATACATCAGATTTTCCAACTTGTTTTTCCATGCCATTTTTCATTCCATCTTTAAAAGGAACACCAACAATATGTAAATGTGGACTAGATTCATCAAAATGTATGGTGGCATTTGCTATTTTGAAGTTTGGTACAACTTCTTCTAAATCTATTATTTGTTCTTTAAAAACTTCAACCATTTTTTTCTTAAATTTATCATCTTTATCAGTCCAAAAGTCCATATCTCCAAGTTCAATAATTATTTCACAAGCAAGATCTCTTTTGTTATCATTTGAGATATGATTAAAATAATTCTCTATCTTTCTATCATTTCTAGTTTGCTTTTCATTATACTTAATTCTTGCATCTTCAAATAATTCCAAATACAAATTTTTAGTATCTTCCACAATAGAAGAAGTACCTTTAATCGTACAAATTAATTCTTGCTCCTCATCATATTTTCTCAAATTATGTTTATCAACTTTTGATAATTGTTGATGGTTTTGTATAGCATTATTATTAAATGAAGTAGTATTAGTGTCATTCGTTTTTGCTGTTCTTCTTGCTTTTTTAGATTTGTTTTTATCATTACCTAAATGTAATGAATAAGATAATTCTTCCATAAATTCATAACCCCCTTTATTAGAATAGAGTCCTACTATTTATAGTAGGGTAATTTTGCTCCGTCAAAATGTCTAACCCCCTATAGATTTTGACATCTCACTTCGTTCATATCAAAATCTGGGGGCTAAGGTTTAGGCAACCTTAGAATCCACCTGTCTTATTTCGTAATAATGCTAAACTTCGTAAAGCATTAAAACTACATAAGACTTTAGATAAAATAATAAGCATGGCTTTTTATTTTATCTTTTAAAATCATTCGTACTTTTACAAACTTCGTAAGTATAAGTTCTCATAATTTTATTAAACAATCTATCGCTAATTTCATTTGCTTTGCAAACAAAACTTACCACGATTGTTATAACTTTTTTTAGAAAAAAGTTAACAAAAAATTTTATTCTTCCTTATCTAATTTAGATTTCATTTCTTCAAATTTTTTTCAATTTGCTCTCTCTTTTTCTTTGATTCTTCATCTAATTCATATTCAGTAGAATTAACAACTGGTGGTAGGTATTCAAACACATCTTCTTCATCTTCTAATATAGATTTATCTCCATCTTTAACATAGATAACACCTAATTTTAATTGTTCTATCTTATCCATTTTTCTATAATCTTCTAGTGGAAATATTCTTACTATTCTTCGTTCTTCATATCCATTAAAGAACATCACTTTATCATTGTAATAATAAGTTGCTTCAAAATAACCTACATTATAAAATTCTCTTAATCTAAATATATGTTGACTAACTTTTTCAAAAGGTAAATATTCACTAAATCTTAATTTTGTAACTACATTGCCCATTAGTGCATAATCTTTTTTATCAATGTATCCGGCATCATATAATTCATTACAAGGTTTAGCAATACTTTCTCTAAAAAATATTTCATCAACTTTGCATATGTGATTTGATGTTTCATATAGTTTTATTTCATCTATATAATTCATAACTAGATTTGCTTTTTCTTCTCTTGTTAATTCTTCCCAACTAAAATTTTTATCTTTATATTCTTCTGGGTAAAGTATTTGATTAATATAATCAATATCTCTTTTTATTAAAATATCTTCTGGAGTAAATTGTAAAACATCACATACTTCACACTCATTTAATCTATTTTCAAGTTCAGTAATTGTTGTTTCAACTATTTTTCTTTCTTCATCATATTCTTCTAACTTAAATGTACCATTAACATATGCTTTTTTAATTCTTTCTAGTTTTTGATTTTGATTAGATATTTCTTTTTGGATTTCTTCTTTTGGGTTTTCTATTTTAGTTTTAATCATAGGTAGTAGTGTTTGATTAACAACACTATCATACTCATAAATATCATTTATAAAATGTTCTATTTCTTTTTCAACATCTGTTTCTTTAATTGTTAATTTACAATCATTACAATAATAGTAATAGTAAGAGTTTCCATTCTTTTTAGTAGTGGCTTTACCACCTAATATTCTATTACATTTAGGACATCTTAATTTTTGTAAAAATAAATATTCTAGTGTTCTTTTATAACTTCTTGAATTCTTTTTCTTTTGTACTTGGCATTCTTCCCATAATTCTTTTGATACAAGTGGCTCTACAACATCTTTATAATAAGTAGGATTTTTAGTTCTTTTGCCATGAACAAAATCTCCTTTATAAATTTCATTTTCTAGTATTTTTTGAATAGTAGAATCATACCAATTTGTTCTACATAATACTTCTTCTTTTTTAAAGATATTAGCGATAGTTTGATATGAATTACCCTCATAATACAAATTAAATATTCTAACAATTACATCTTTAGTAGATAAATCTGGAACTAATATTTTTCCTTCTCTTTTATAACCCAATGGACTTTTATGTGGGATGTGACCAGAAGCAATCGCACCAGCCAAACCAATTTTAGTTCTTTCACTTGTTCTTTCTATTTCATTTTGACTAACTGTTGTTAGAAGTCTTGCAACCATTTTACCATTAGCATTTGTCGTATTTATATCATCATTCGCACAATCAAGATAAGCATTATTTTCATCTAGGAATTTCATAATATGTTCCATATCATAAACACTTCTTGTTAATCTATCTAACTTTAAAACAACAATTGTATTACATTTCTTTGCTTTAATATCCTCAAGTAATTCTTCAAATGCTGGTCTATGATTTCCAGTTTTTGCACTTATTCCAGCATCCTTATAAACTTTATATACTTCATAATTTTTATACTCGCACATAGCACGAAGTCTTTTTTCTTGTTCTGGCAAACTAAAACCCTCTCTGGCTTGATCTTCTGTGCTTACTCTAATATAAATTCCTGCGACTTTCTTTTCTTCATTCATAAACTTTAAATCCTTTCTTATTCTTCATCAAAAAAGAGGCGACAAAGACATTTAATTTTGTTTTATGTCTTTGACACCTCTATAAATTTCATTATGTTGATTATTAAATTTGTTTTATATTAACCCCACAAAACATAAAACTTCCTTTATTGCTTTCCTATTATAGATTCTTTTATTGTAAAGTCAAGACATAATTATCATTTTTTGCCTATTTAAAGGCGATTTTGAAAGAAGTTGATAATATTTAATACAATTAATCTAATGACTTAATAAAGTCCTCTAAATCTTTAATTTCAATACTATTTCTTAAATTTCCAATATAAATAGTTTTAGAATAGTTAAATACTAGAAAAGTAATGCCTTTAATAATAACCCTATGAGGTTCGATATATGAGAGATTTGTTCGTTTAATATTCTTAATATAACCATTTATAATTGTTGGCTTAGTATTACAAAAATCACATATAAATTCTATTTTCTTTTTTAACTCTTCATCAAAGTGTAATTCCTTACTAACTATACTTACCATTTTTATCTGTCCTTTCTCTAATCACAAAAAAATATCAACTTCTTTTGAAATTGATACTTTTTGTATATAAAGTTCTAAAAAGTTAGAACAGATTTCCCAATGGTGCCCATGGTGGGACTCGGACCCACACGTTATTGCTAACACTGGATTTTGAGTCCAGCGCGTCTACCAATTCCGCCACATAGGCATAAATAAATTATAGCATATTTTCTTTATTTGTAAATTATTATTTCAATTTAATCCCTAACACAGGGGCAATTTCTACCATTTGATTATAATTTAAAATAACTCCTCTTAAATATTTAGGATCAATTAAAATGCCTTCAATGTTGCAGGTAGATATATCCACATTGACCATAGAGATTGTATTAAACTCTGCACCTTTTAAATTAACATTTGAAAATGTAAGTTTACTATGTTTTATATCCATAAATCTAGTCTCTAACAAATCGCTATCACTAATAGACATTTCTTGTATTTTTAAATAACTAAAAGACATATATCTTCCCAAAACATTTGAAAATTCACATGACCTTATCGTCGAATCCGCAAAATTAGTCCCTACCATTTTACAGTCAATAAATTGACAATTATGAAGACCACAATTTGTAAAATTAACATTAGATAAATCTACATGAAAAAATACAACGTAATTAAAAACAACATTATCAAAAGTAACTTCCAAAAAAGAAGATTCTGTAATTTTAGCATCTCCTATGGTTTTATTAAAAATACGTTGATTTTCGATATATATATCCTTATATTCATGATTTAAAATATCTACATCATTCTCTAAAAAATCATTCATCTTGTGATTCCTCTTCTTTATAAATAGACGTAAACAAATCTTTTTCTTGCTCTCCACCATCGTATTTACTCATATCAATAGAGGGCAAATCTTCTAATGTAGCAAGCCCAAAATAATCTAAAAAATCACTTGTTGTTTTATAAAGATTAGGACGACCTGGCATTGTACTTTTTCCTGCTTCTTTAAGTAATCCCTTTGCAACTAATCTACGTACCATATGACTAGAGGAAACCCCTCGCATTTCGTCAATCTCTACTCTTGTAATAGGTTGATTATAAGCAACGATTGCCAAAACTTCTAAAGCAGAAGAACTAAGTAAATTATTTTCAGGATTTTCAACCAATTTCTTATAATATTCTTTATGCTCTTGTTTAGTTGTTAATTTAAAAGCATCTCCCAAATAACTAATCCGTATACCTCTTGCATTATTTTCATAAGTACTGCGCAATTCTTTTAATAAATTTTTAGCCTCTTCTAAAGAGATATCCATAATTTCACAAATCTTACTTAATGTAATCCCTTCATCTCCTACAACAAACAAGATTCCTTCTAAAACACCCAATAAATTCATTTACTTCACCTACCCTCTACGACAATATTACCAAAATTTTGCTCTTGATAAAGATTAATCTCATCATTTTTGTTCATTTGTAAAACTGCCAAAAACGTTACAATAAAGTATTCCTTTGTAACTTCTTCAAACAAATCCAAAAAATCCATCTTTTTTGTAACTTTTAATTTATCCTTTATGGAAACCATTCGATCCTCAACACTTAATTCCTTTTTCGTTATTTTAGTATGAATTGGTTTTTGCTCATTTAATCTCTCTTGATAGGCAAGCAAAGCATTTACTAAATCTTCTATGGTTACACTTCCATCATTTTTTAAACTATTTTCACTATATTGTTTTAAAGATACTGGTTCTTTAGTAAAAAAATCACCTCTTTTTTCTTCTAGTTCTTTAAAAACTTCTGTCATATTTTTATACTTTTCATATTCCAAAATACGTGATTTTAATTCTTCTTCACTATTAATTTCAAATTCTGTTTCTTCCTCTTCTTTTTCTTCCGTTGCCCCAATCAACATTTTACTTTTTAAATGCACCAAAGTGGAAGCCATAACTAAAAATTCACTTGCTACATCAATGTTTAAATCTTTCATATGTGCAATATAGTTTAAATATTCCTCAATAATAACACTGGTATCAATTTCATATATATCCATTTCTGTAGAACGAACCAAGTGCAATAATAAATCAAGTGGCCCATGAAAGTCATTAATATCTATTAAGTAATCCACTTGTAATTCCCTCCTTTATTTACATTGAAACCCTCGTGCTTCCATTTCAAATTTAACAACCTTAGCAAGGGTTTCATTAGGATAATAATGCACACTCTCTACATTAGAATTTTTAACATTTTTTAAGTCTATTACTGTATTCACTAAAAATCCATTCCCTGTATTTACAAAGATAGAAGTAATACCTTCCACAGAATTTAATTTCTCAGAATCTGTTTTCCATTGTTCTAGAAGCACAGAATAATTAGGATTTGTTACATCATAATTGATTGCTTCTGTAATTCTATTTAACTTTAAATCTTTAAAGGTGTACGTTATTGTTTCTCCACCTTTTATACATGTTAAAAATTCTTCCTGGTTTTCATTCTTTTCAAGTAAAATATCTGGATACATAACTCTATCTTTTTTTACAAATAGTAATTTTTTCATACTATTACGAGAAGTATCAGAAATGGCAAACTCTAAAACCATATTATTTTTGCTTGCTACTACTACATCACTTAAAATAATTCTTTCTAAAAGAGTATTATCTTCTGTATATAATTCCAAAAAATAATTATCCTTATTAAAATAAAAACGTGTTTCATTAGTATTTGTTACTGTAAAAGAAAGCCCATTTGCATTTATAACAAAATTAGAGATAGTAATACCTGTTTCTAAAGAAATAGATAGTGTATCACTAAAATTATAGTATTCTTCTACTGTGCCTTGACTAGGTGTATCTGGTTTTTCTGTTTCATTCAAATTCTTATCATTCTCCAGTACACTATAATCTGGTTTATCATCTGATCCTTTAATCCAATTTACAATCGTTGGTAAAAAGAAAATAAAAACAAGTACACATCCAAATAATATTAAAACAAAAATAGAACTTTGCTCTGTTGTCGTTATTTCTCCTATCTTCGTAATTGAAAGTTCTTCACTATTTACTTTTACATTTTTAGAACTAAATTTTTCTTGCTTTTTCTGTGCCATATTTTATCCCTTCATTCTTATAAATACAATTATAGCACGATAAGAACATGTTTAACAACTGATTTCAAAATCTTAAAAGAAAAAGATAAACGTAGCAATTTGAAAAGAAACAGAAAGTAAACAAAGCCAAAAGAATTTCAAAAAATTAATATTTTGAAAAAATCACAAGTAATAAATTATTGTATAAAAACGTAAATTAACAAAAAAATAACTATTTATTAACTTCAGTATAAAGCATTATTAAAATATTTTTTAAGTTTATAATACTGATTTATTATATAGTAATGAAAAAAACTTTTACATTTTTAAAAACTAAAACCCAATTCATTATAAAATGGAATCAGGCTTTAGTTTTTTTCTTGTCTATTTATTGACCAGATTAACAATTGCAACTCTTAGTTTTATGATTTCCAAAACTCTTTATACACACTACTTAATACTATCTTTCATAATATCAATGGGTTGCATTTTTCCTATTTTTCTTATCAAAAAATAACATATGATATAACAAATACAAATACTAGTAAAAATAATAATCAAAATAGAACTAAACGATATTGTAAAGGGATAAAAATGAAACTGTAAAAATTTAGAAACTTTTTGATTCCCAATAAAACAACAAATTGCTGCAATGATAAAACTACATATCCAAGAAAAAATTGTAATAAATAAAGTTTCTAAAAAATAAATGGTTGCAATACATCGATTTTGAAATCCCAAACATTTTAAAATCATAATTTCTTTTCGATGAGCAAAATAACTATTTTCTACGTAATTAATCAAAACTAAAATAGCAAGTATAAAGGCTATACAAAAAACAACTTTAAACAAAATAGATACAATATTTATTGTTTTTAAAAGATTACGTATACTTTCAGAATAAGGCGTTTCACTAGTAATTTCACTATCTGTCAAAGGAAATTTCCTAAAAATATCTTCCATTTTTTTCTTATCATTTTCAAATATGTATGCACTATTTATAGATTGAGAAATTTCTTTAGAAATTAAATTTTTAAATTGCGGAGACACATAAATATGAGTACATGAAATAAGAATATCATATTGAAATAACTCATATAAATGAGAATACTGATTCATTGCTTCTTCATATGAGATTTGTTTTAACTTCTCATAATTTTGAATATTTTGTTTTAAAATACCCGAAATTTTAACAGAAATGTCATTAAAATGAAAACAATCTGAAGCAAAAATTTCCTCATATGTAGTAAAATGAATGATTTGATCTCCTTCTAAAATACCATGATAAAGAATCATATCCGCTAAGTATTGAGGAATTACAATTTCGTTTTCTTTTATTGGAAGTTCTCCTAAAAGTTCATAACCAATAGGAAGCGTATAATGATTAATTTCAAAAAACGAATAATTAAAAATATAATTATTATAGTAAGCAATTTCTTCTCTATTAAAACGAGAATTAATCTCAAAATGGAAAAATGAATTTCCTGTATTATTATAACGATAAGATGTTCCCAATTGTAATTTTTCTGGATTTGAAAGATTATTTTGTAAATAAAAAATATTTTCAGTTGAAAAATTACCTGTTTTAAAAAAAGTAATTCTGCTTTTATTTTCCTCTATCATCGTATTAGCATGTAAAGTAGGAATAGAAAAAGTTTTTAATACATTGGAGCCAATAAAACAAAAAAAAGTAAGAACTAAAAGCAAAATAGAAAAAAGCAATTTCTTTTTATTTTCTAACAGATGTAAGAAAGAAAAACAATATTTTACTTTTTTGTCTAATTTATAATTACAAATAGAAACTTTTTTTTCTGAATCCTCATGATTTAAAACAACATTTGTTTGTTCTAATGTTTCTAAATTAAGAAAAAAATCAGCATATTTTGAAACTAAAGCAACGTCATGACTTACAACAATGACTAATTTTTTTTTACTTTCCTCTTTTAATAAATCAAGAATTTGAGAAGATTGTTGTTCTCCAATAGAAGAAGTTACTTCATCACATAAAAGAATCTCCGAGTTTTGTAAATAGGCTCTAGCAATGGCAACTCTTTGTTTTTCTCCACCAGATAAATTATATATTTTTTTATTTATTAAGTTCTCTATCTTTAAATACCTTATAATAAAATCGTAATCTTCTTTTCTAGTATAATTCACTATTTTTAAGTTCTCATGAACTGTTAAATTATCGAATAAATTGTAATCTTGAAAAATAATAGCAAATTTGTTTTGTAAAAGATGCAATCTCTCATCTAATTTTAATTTAGTCATATTAAATCCATTCCAGATAACTGACCCACTATCAGGACTTAATATGCCACTAATAATATTTAACAAAGTTGATTTTCCAGTACCACTTTTTCCATACACCAATACAAATCCCTTAGTAGGAAATTGCAAAGATAAATCTTTAAAAATAGGGACATCTTCTGAACCAACTTTAAATTTTTTTGATATTTTTTTTAACTCTAACACTTTTACACTCCTCAAAAAATAGGTTGTTCCCTTAAAGAATAACCTATTTGATTAAAAATTAAGAATAATATGAAATTGTACCACTATAATTTGCATCTCCACCAACGATTCTTAACCCATACGTAGCAAAATCACGAGTAATCAACGTAGTTTGAGAATTGCTAAGTCCTGCCCCAAAACAACGTGTTGCATCTGGTGGACAAGCCATTCCACTTCGAGGAAGAATATACACTTTATTCCAACTTTTTAAAGTAAATTGGGGAGAACTACCTAAAGTTTTTACGAAAGATAACACATTATTTGCTCCTTGAAAATACATTTGAGTTTTTGCACCCTCAGTTGCACTAAATTCTACAACGGCATATTTATAATCATCATGATCTGGAAATGTCCACTCGGTTGTACCGCTTTTTAAATTAAAAGATATGGTTTGAGCCTTTACACTTAGAACTTCTATAAAAAAGGCACAAAAGATTGCAATACTCATAAATAAAATTTTTTTCTTTTTCATAAGCACTCCTTTCTAAATACAAAAAAAACAATACACATACTATTTTCTAAATATTGGTAATAATATAACAAAATATTAAAATGAACTTTAAAAAAACGTCTCAAAATAAACAATTTAAGTTTTAAAAAAAAATTGTAAACTATGTTACAATTTTAATTAATCCTTTGGCTTAAAAATTAAAGTTAAGACAAAAGCAAATACCACAACCCCTGCAATAGCACAGGAACTATAAGTTAATAAACCAGAAAATAAACCTATAATACCATTTTCTTGAAACCCTAAATATGCCCCCTTATAAAGCATGTATCCAAAATTAGAAATTATAGTAGTAGCACCACCACCTGCAAAATCAATAAACTTTTCATAACAACCTAGTAGTGCAAAAAATGCCCCTATAATCGTAAAAAAACTGGTAACATGTCCTGGTGTTAATTTTGTATTATCCAAAATTAATTGAGCTAGAAAACATGCAATGCCTGCAAATAGAAAAGCACTTAAAAAGTTCATGATAAAACCTCCAAACTAACAGCATGTGCAATACTAGGAATTGTCTTTTTTTGATTCGTAGTATCTTTAGAATGCAAAGAACCTGTTGCAATAAGCAAAATCTTTTTATATTTTTTATTTTTTAATATTTTATTAAATAAAACAAGTGGAAGTGTAACAGGTCCAGATGAACCTGAATACACATCTTGACTAGGCAAAAAAATTTCACAGCCCGCATCTATATGATTTTTTAATTTTACACCATAATTTATTTTTAAGAATTCTTTTAAAATATCTGTTCCAATACTTCCCAAATCTCCTGTTAAAATCAAATCGTAGTAATCTACATTGCGTTTTAAATCTTGTAAATGATCCATTAAAACCGAAACCGCTGCTGGTGTCATCACCGCTCCCATATGTGCAGCATCTTTCTGATTATAGTCCTGAATAGTTCCAAATGTTCCTGATTCTACTCGCATACTACTAACCTCATTAGTAATAATTGTTCCCACTGCTCCAGTTGCTGTAAATGTAGTAGTTTTTGCTTTAGGGGCTCCATACTCTATAGGAAAACGAAATTGCCTTTCGGCGTTCAAATTATGACTACTTGTAATACAAAGTATATTTTTACTTGCTCCGCTTTCAATAAACTGACTTGCAATAAGCATTCCTTCTACAAAACTAGCACAAGCACTGTAAACTCCTAGAAAAGGAATAGAAAAATTTTTAACTGCAAAATTAGTGATTGTGATTTGATTCGACAAATCTCCTCCAATAATGAAATCAATTTTCTTTACATTTTTATTTCGATAAAGTAAATTATCAATTACCGTTCTTTGCATCTTAATCTCTGCATCTATAAAAGTCTTCTCTCCATAATAATAATCATCCATACTTAAATCGAACTTACGAATTTGGCCTTCTTTTTCCAAAGGCCCCGCCACGGTAAAATCATCTTTAATATATACATTATTAAATTTAAAACTAGCCATAAATAACCACCCCTATAATAGCAAAGAAAAAAGCGCTTATAATTCCATACAAAATTACACTACCTGCTAATTTAAAAACATTGGCACCAATTCCTGTAATAAATCCATCTCTTTTATAATCTAGTGCAGCACTCATAACCGAATGAGCAAATCCAGTAGTTGGTAGAATCAAACCTGCTTTGGCTTTTGTAACCCAATTATCAAAAAAACCAATTGCTGTAAATGCACATGCAAGCAAAATAACAATTAAACAAGTCCATTGGTATGCCTCTATTCTAGAAATACCAAACCACTTCATAATAAGAACCGCAATTAATTCTGCGAGTAAACCAACAAGTCCTCCAACCAAAAAAGCAATAATAGCATTTTTACTTTTGTTTTCTTTTGGCGTTAGACCATCTACTAACTTCTTATATTCATCTTTGTTCATAGAAAATATTCCTCCATTTTTATTATGAAAACATTCTCTAAGTTTTATACAAAAAGAAAAGATTAATTATGCAATCTTTTTGATTTCCATCTCTAAATGGCACACATCTAAAATCTTTAAAAACATCTCTAAAGAAATCTGGTTTTCATTTGTTTCATATCTAGAATATTGTTGTTGCTTAATTTTAAGTTTTTTTGCTATTTCTTGTTGGCTTAATCCACAGGATTTTCTAATTATTTTTAAATTTATTTTATTCATTTATACTTATCCTATATGGATTTTCTTTTGTTCCATCTCCACTTTTATAGAATACATTTGACTTTAAATAAAAGGTTGGTAATACTTTATTTAAATCTAATAATGTATATGATGAATAATATGCACAGTTTGTTGAAATAGATCCTTTTTTTATCACACACACTGCTGCTCCATAAGTTGGATGAAAGTATCCTGCTTCTGGTGTTATCGTCCAGTATCCTTCACTTCTATATAACCAAGAATTTTCAATATTAAAATCAATATTGGAATTAATTAATGTATCAGAAATATTTTTTATAGAAAAACCATAATCACTAGGATATAGAAGACCTATATTTCCCACATAATACAATGCTCCCCCACTATGACCTTGTTGACTGCTTCGTTCCAATTCATATAAATCTTTAGCAGATAAATAACTGATTCCTGTTCCGTTCACATGGGTCATTTGATTTGGTGCACCTAAATACCAAACATTAACTTCTATATATTTTTGATAATCTGCTAAATTGTTCCAATACATTCCATTTAATACATATTGATTCAATGCAGACGTTTCCCAATTATTACTTGTACTATTATTCCAATCGTAACCACCATTAGATAATAAATAACCACTTTTTGTTTCGGTATAAAAATTATTTTTTATTAGTTTTACTCTATTTTCATATTCTCCACCAACTTCACTCTGTGTAGGTATTACTCCTATGATTCGGTATAAGTTATCTTCTGGACATATTTCTTCTTCACTTCCAAAACATACATAATTATCAGGATTACTTCCTGTATATCGATAATCTGTTAAGGCAGGCGTTTGACTTGTTGCTTCATGCGTAAATACTTCAAAATCTTTACTTGTATCACTTAGAATATAATCTACAAATTTTTCTACCGCTATTTGATTTTGTCTAGCGTCAATCACAACTTTACTATAGAATGTTCCGTTTTGTGA
>CANOWY010000010.1 GCA_947571135.1 uncultured Mycoplasmatota bacterium | reverse complement strand
ATCTCTCAAAATAACAATAGTATTGATGATGTGTCATTTGAACAAGGAAACAGGAATATGTCTTCCAGATGTTTCTTTATTTAAGCCATTATGTGAAGTTCTAGGAATCACGCTAAATGAATTTTTTGCAGGAGAAAAATTAAAAGAAGAAAATTATAAAGAAAAAGCCGATGAAAATTTATTACATGCTTTAGAAAATAGTACATTTACTTTAAAAGAAAAAATAGAATATTTTAAAAATAAATGGAAAAGAGAACATTTTTTTGAACTTATTGTTATGATGATTGTAATTGTGTTTTTTATTATTTTTGGCTTTATCAAAGATAAGAAAGAGATTACTTTTGCATTTATAATCATAGGTTTTATAAGTGGAATCATAGAAAACAATCGAATGATGGCTTATATTGAAAAAAGTGCATATAAAAATAGAAAAGTAGAAAAAGAAAAATGAAAGGGTACGAAATAGAAAAATAAACTAAACATTATAATTTGTAGCATAAACATATAAAATAAAAAAGCACTCTAATTGATACAATATTTTTAAATTAAAATAAAGAAAGTATTAAAAATTGGTTATGAAATTAACAAAGGGATGTGAAAAATCATATCTTTTTTATCTTGTGTATTATAAAGTGACCATTATCAATAAAAATCTTGATAATGCAATGCGATGAATGAATTTGAAGAAAAAATTAACCTATTATAATGAAAAAGATGACTTTCAGTTATAAAAAAAGACAATATTATTTGCCTTTTGGTCTTACATAGGTAATAATTTCGTCTAAGTTACAATCTAAAACATAACATAATTTAGCCAAAACTTCTCTATCAAATCGAGTTACAGAATCGTTCATATATCTTTCGATTACTTGATGATGAAGCCCAGTTTTTTTAACTATTTGATTTTTACTTAAATTTTTTTTATTCATAATAGGTTTTATGTCGTATTTAATGTAACCATAATCTATGTAAGTTATAATACTATCATTCTTATTCATAACACACCCCTAATCTTTAAATTTTACACTTAAATTTTATCATTTACACCGAATAGAAAAGAGTCGTATAAATATTCAGAATATATAGGCGTATTATCGTTTGAAATGTAAAAATATGTGATATAATGGCGATGTAGTAAAAATAAAAGAAATAATTGGCGTTATTTCTTTTGATCAACTCTCTTATTACTGATAGAGTCTCTTTTGATAAATAGTTCGTGTGGTTCAACACCAAATGAATCGGCTAATTTATCAATAAAATCGGAAGTAACATTTCTTTTGGCATTTTCTAATTGTGAAATATATGCTGGACTTGATTTGATTTTATCAGCAAATATTTCTTGCGACCAATCATTTTTATGCCTAAAGTAAACAATGTTATTTGCAAGTAATTTTCTTGTTCTATGCTTAATGTCAAACCACCTCCGATATTGATATTATGGTATATTTTATGTAAAAATATGTCCATATAAAAGGTGGAAAGGTATAGCCTGTTTTTGTACTTAAAATAAGGGAGTTTTACTACTTTAAATTAGAATGAAAGGAGGACAAAATGAAGGGCTATGAAATTGAAACACAACTAACTGATTTGTTAAATAATGAAGCAAAAAGAATTATAAATATTTTGTTAGATATGTATAAGAAAAAAACGAAAGTCAATAAAGCATTTCCTTATTTGGTAGAAGACCTTATACGAGAAGAATTTAAGCCATTTGAAACAACTATACTTTCAAAAACTACCTCTCTTATTCCAATAGACTTGATGATATGTCCTACAAATGAATGGGTATTTGTTACTGAAAGAGAATATCATCATCTCGTAGAAGAAGAAAATATCAATAAAATTAAAAACGGAATTGATAATAACAAAGAGTTAGTAGAAAAAATCTCAAAAAAGATTGTTGCTGATTATAAGCGTAATAATTTAATAAAAAAAATATTTTAGAAATTATTTTTAATTATGTTCCACAAAAGAAATTATTAGATATTGATAGTAAAGTGATTACTTATATGATTGAAAGTATAGTATTTAACATTGAAGAAACATATCAAGTCTGTAGTATTAACCCATTTGTTATAGAGGGACTATAATTTTATAATTCTCTTTTTATACGCTATTAAAAATCCTTAGAAAGTGATATAATTAGAGTATCAAAGTTATACAGAAATAGTTAGTTTGTTGAAATGTTAAATAAATTTGCGATAGTTATAAAAGTCTTTGGTAGAATTGCAAACCCTATTTATAATACAATTTTTGTGAAAGGAGAAAAAAGATGGAATTAAATAAAAACATTTATAATTTAAGAAAAGCAAAAGGATTTTCACAAGAATATATAGCAGAACAAATAAATGTATCAAGACAAACAATATCAAATTGGGAATTAGGAGAAACAAATCCAAATCCAGAGCAATTATTGTTACTTTCTAAAATACTTGAAACTAGTGTTGATAGCCTTTTAGGTAATGAGATGAATTTTAAAGATAAGAATGAAAAAAACAACTCTATTTATTTAGGTTCAATGATTATTTGTGGTAGTATTGCTGGGATATGGTCATTTACTGCTAATAGATTTACTTATAGTGAGATAAATATAATTATAGTTGGAGGGTTAGCAATAGGTTATGGAATTGGTTTAGTTATCAATGGAGTATTAAAAAAGATGGAATGTAAAAATTCTACGAATAAAGTAGATAGTTCAAAAACTTAAAGTAGAAACTATAATACGAATTACAATTAGATAAGGCGGTGTAAATATGAATGAATCAAAAGTAATAACATTTATAGGTGGATTTTATATATTTGGAGGAATTATTGTATTCTTATCCTTGATATTTAATGGTAGTGGATTAAATATAATTTTTGATTTACCCAATATTCCAGATTATATTGTGAAATTGTTAATAAGTTTTATATATATACCATTAGGCTATTTATATGTCAATAGAATAAAAAACTCAAATTGGATAATAGTAGCATTAGCAATAATATTTTTTTGTATTAGTGCTTCTTTAACAACAAAAGTGAATACACAACCATTTATAGGAAATTTAATGTATTCTTTCTTTGTTATAGTTGCAACTATTATCAGAAAAAAGGAATTTACAAATAATTTAAAAACAATATTAAAAAAATAAGTGAAAGGAAAAATTACAATTTCTTTATGTATTATAATCATAGATTTTATGAGTGGAAGCATAGGAAACAATCGAATATGGCTAATATTTAAAAAAAGCATACAAAAAATAAAAAAGAAAAAGGAAAATGAATATGAAAACAACAAAAGAATATAAAGAATACGTTTTAGAACAACTAAGTGCATTAGAAACAATTACTTGTAGGCCTATGATGGGCGAATATTTACTTTATTATGACAATATTTTATTTGGAGGAATCTATGACAATCGTTTACTTGTAAAATGTGTAAAAGGAAACAAAAAATATAACTTAACAGAGCAAATTCCGTATGAAGGTGCAAAAAAGATGTATCAAATAGAAGATATAGAAAATAAAGAAATGAATAAAGAAATCATTTTAGAAACATGTAAAGAACTTCCTAGAAAAATTAGTAAATAAGGTAAAAAATTTTTCATTCATTATCCTAAATCGTAAGAAAATCTAGAAACAAATCGTTTTGCGTTTTTCTTTTTAATGCTATAATATAAAAAATAGATTGTGGAGGTTACAGAAATGAATAAAAAGCAGATTGCTTTATTGCTTTTGATGGTAGTTGGTTTAGGAGTTATTTTGTTCTTTACTTTTGCTCATTTTAAAATAGAAAAAGAAAAAATGTTAGAAAATGCTAGCAATAATAATCGAATTGAGCAATTGAATGAGAAAGAAAAAGAAGCCAAAGAAAAAAAGCAAAAACAAGAAGAAGGGCAACGCAAAGTAAACCTCTTATTAGAAAGTTTACAAAATACCAAAAAAGTGGTTCTCGCTCAACATGATTCTTCTGGGGAAATAACATCAGTTGCTACTCAGTATAAATACATCAAAATAAAAGAAATCACCGAAGAAAGTGTTATTCAAGAAATTATAGATTGTTTTAAGGACTCTACTTGGCAAGAAGTTAGAAACGATGATTTTATAGGGAAATTATGGCAATTTTATGATGGAGAAGATAAATTGATTTTGGAATACGAAGGGCATGCTTTTGTAACGCAAGACCAAAATGTAGTAATTTATATCCAAGAAAATAGGAAAAATCGTTTGTATTCTTATTTTGAAGAAATATAAAAAAAATATATTTTTAGAAAAAAATTTGTTATGATACCTATAGGAGTTGAGTTTAAATGAAAAAGTTTTTAATTGGTATCCTTACTATTATCATGACACTTGCTTTTATTGTTTTAGGAGTCTCTCTTAATCTAGAAGCAGTCGTAACCGAAAATATAGAAGGATTTGTTAAAGAAGAAATAACTACAGAAATTGTAAAAGAAGTTTCAAAAAATACAAATATTGATAAAGAAAATGTCAAAAAAGAACTTACAAAAGTAATAGAAGAAAATGATGATTTAAAAAATGCAATCGAGGATAGTCTTGACAAAGTGATGGATCTTCTAAGTGGAAAAGAAATAAAAGAGATAAACTTATCTCACGAATTAGAAAATATAATTCATAATAGTGAAGATGTATTAAAAAATTATGGAATTACCATTACAGAGGAAGAAAAAAAAGAACTATTAGATATGGTAAGCAGTGAAGAATTCAATAAAGAATTTCAAAATTCAATAAAAGAAGTACAAGAAAATCTGCCAAGTAATGCTAAAGTAGCCATTGATACTTTTCAGTTTTTTAGAAGTACAACTTTTAAAAGTATTTTAATAGGAAGTATTGTAATTATTCTAATAGTAATTGCTCTTTTAAAGAATAGTTATTACAAATGGTTAGGAAATCTTAGTGAAGCAACTTTAATTAGTGGAATTTTATTTGGAGTTTTAATGCCTTGGTTAATAAATTTAGTAAATCAAGAACTTGCAAGTAGTGGAAAGTTTGTTTTATCTCTGAATTCCATTTGTCGATATGGATATGCATTAATAGGTATTGGAATTCTATCTCTTGTGTTAAAAATAGTATTAGTAAAACTTTTGGATAAAAATGAAGTACTTAACGATTAGAAATAATTACGGTTTTATAAAAAAAATGAGTTATTTTAAATAGTTTATAGAAAAAAATACTTACATAAAAAAAATTTTTGTGGTAAATTAAATATGTCGGAACCAGCAATATTGCGTAGAAACATAAGACGTTTCTATGCATTTTTTATTTGTCTAAAAGCATGGATTCAAAAAAAAATAAAAGGAGGATGTGTTATGGAAAATAACAACAAATATCTAGGAAAAGAAAAAGTAGCAAAACTATTACTGAAATTTTCAATTCCTTGTATAGTATCATTACTTATCAGTTCACTTTACAACATTGTAGATCAAATCTTTATTGGAAATAGTGAACTAGGATTTTTAGGGAATGCCGCTACGAGTATTGTATTTCCAATTACCATTATCGCAGTTGCTTTTTTCATGGTACAATAAAAGAAAGAAAAACGGGAGGATAATGATGGAACTTATACAAGTAGGAGAAAAAACATACTATATAAAAAATGCAACCAATATTGGAATTTATAAAGTAGATAATAAAAACATTTATTTAATTGATACAGGAAATGACAAAGAGGCAGGAAAGAAAATATTAAAAATAGTAGAAGAACAAGGATGGAACATTTTAGGTATAATTAATACCCATTCTAACGCAGATCATATTGGCGGAAATAAAGTAATTCAAGAAAGAACAGGATGTAAAGTTTTGGCTTACCAAATCGAAAAATCTTTTATAGAATATCCTATTTTAGAACCTTCTTTTCTTTATGGTGGTTATCCCTTTAAAGAACTACAAAATAAATTTTTATGTGCCAGTCCATCTAAAGTACTAGATGTTGAAAATAATTTGCCTGTTGGTTTAGAATACTTTCTTTTAAAAGGACATTTCCTTTCTATGATAGGCATTAAAACAAGTGATAACGTTTATTTTTTAGGAGATGCTTTATTTAGTGAAGAGACAATTTCAAAATACCATCTATTTTTTCTCTATGATGTAAGAGAATTTTTAAATACTTTAGAATCTTTATCTAACTTAAATGGACAAATATATATTCCATCCCATGTGAATGCTACAAATACTTTAGCAATTTTAATAGAACTTAATACAAACAAAGTAGAAGAAATTGTAGGCAAAATCTTAAAAATTTGTGAACAAGAAAAAACTTTTGAAAGTATTTTAAAAGAAATATTTGATGTTTATCATTTAACTATGAATCCCAACCAATATGTATTAGTAGGTAGTACAATTAAATCTTATCTATCGTATTTACATGAAGAAAAGAAACTAAGTTATGAATTTAAAGAAAACCAAATGGTATGGAAAAAAATATAGAAAAAATAAAACACATTTATCTATAGTTTGTTGTAAAACAGACAAGTTTCCTTTTTATGTTGGTTGTCCTTCTCTTTATTTTCTCTTATACTAGTTTTAGAAAGTAGGGATAATATGAGTAAGAAAAAAGATTTAGGAAAATTAGCATTGGGTGTTTCTTTAGGGATTGGAGCAGGATTATTATTTGCACCCAAAAGTGGTAAGGAAACAAGAGAAGAATTAAAAGAAAAAATAGAAGAACTAGCAAAAAAAGCCAAAGAAGTAAAAGAAAAAGGAATTTCAAATGAACTTAATAAAAAAATAAAAGAATTAGAAAGTGAAATAGCGTCTTTAGATAAAGAAAAAGTATTGAAAATGGCGAAAGAAAAAGCAAATAGTATAAAAGCAAATGCAAATGATTTAGTAGATTTGGCAAAAGAAAAAGGAAACAATGCTTTAGAAAAAACAGCAAATGAAGTTCGAAATAAAGCCTTAGAAGTTTCAAAAGCAGTAGTAGAAAAATTAGAATCTTCCAAATAAAATAAAAAATAGAAGAATCAAAATTCTTTTCTATACCACTATATAAAAAATACTCATTCAATATTTGAAGCATATGACATAAAAGAATAGAACTTGTTATATTTTACTCAAGTTCTTTTTTGATGTGGTATACTAAGAATGGAACAAAAAAGAGAAAAAGGGAAGAGGATAAAATGGAACATATAAAAGATTCATTTAAAATGATACGTTATAATTTAAAAACATTAGTAGGTTTTGAATTCTTTTTTAAATTATTATCTGTTCTATTATGTACACCTTTATTTGTACATCTATTTGATTTTATTATGAAAGTAAGAGGTTTTCCTTATTTAACTTTGGAAAATATGATTTCCTTTTTTATACATCCATACACTATTATTTTATTGCTTTTCTTATTTCTAATAATTTCCATATATACTTTATTTGATATTACAACGATTATTGTTATTTTAGATTGCTCTTATCAAGAGAAGAAAATAAATATAACAAATGCTATTCGTATTTCTTTAGAAAAGTGTAAAAATATAGTTCATTTTAAAAATATAGGATTTACCATTCTTATTTTATTTTTAATTCCCTTTTTAAATGTTGGAGTCAGTTCAAGTTTTTTTTCTAGAATTATGATTCCTGAATTTATTCAAGAGTATATTAGTAAAAACCAAACGTTAGTGATTCTTTGTATGTTTCTCTTTTCTTTTTTCTGTGTTTTATTTTTACGCCTTTTATATACTATTCATTATTATATATTAGAAAATGCGAATTTTAAAGTCGCTAGGAAAAGAAGCCATGTTTTAGGACACAAACACCATTTAAAAGATTTGATTACTTTAGCAATTGTGCAATTAACGCTTTTCATCTGTTTTATTTTCTATATTGCTTTAGGATTATTTCTTATTATAAAAATACAAGACATACTAGGAAATGTATTATTAAAAAGTTTTCTTACCACAATTCTTTTTGGGTTTGTTGCTATTTCTTTTCTTATATTTACACTTTTATCTGCTCCTATTAGTTATGCTGGAATAAGTTCTTTGTATTATGTAAGAAAAAAGGAATTAGGAGAAAAGGGAAGTCACATCTCTATCACCATGACCGAAAAAAATACAAAAACCAATAAACATTTGAAACGAATCTTTAGAGGAATTACGATTGTATCTTTAGGAATTGGCACTATGTTTACTTATGGTGTTTACAAAGGAAAATATGATATTAATATTGAATATACGCGAAAAATAGAAATTACGGCGCATCGGGGAGCCTCTAGTTTATATCCAGAAAATACAATGGCAGCCTTTAGAGGGGCTAAAGAATTAGGGGCAGATGTGATTGAACTTGATGTGCAACAAACCAAAGATAAAGAAATTATTGTTATACATGATAAGAATTTAAAAAGAACTACAGGAGTGGATAAAAATGTTTGGGAAGTTACAAAAGAAGAACGCCAAAATTTAGACGCTGGCAGTTTTTTAAAAAATGAATTCATTGGAGAGAAAATTCCCCTTTTAAAAGAGGTAGTGGATTGGGCAAAAGAAAATGATATGAAGTTAAATATTGAACTTAAGCCAACTGGAAAAGAAGAAAATTTTGAAGCCTCAGTGATTGAAATTATTAAGAATGCAAATTACATAGAAAATGTAGTAATTGCTTCTCAAGTGTATCAAGTTTTAGAGAATGTAAAACATATGGATGAAACTATAAAAACGGTTTATGTTGCAAGTCTTTTTTATGGTGATATTCATGCATTTCCAGCAGCAGATGATTTTAGTTTAGAAACATCTAACATTACAAAAGGATTAGTAAATCGTATTCATGAAGAAGGAAAAGAAATTTATGCTTGGACTATTAATACTAAAGAAAATATGGAAAAAGTAATAGAATTAAATGTGGACAATATCATAACAGACGATATAGAACTAGCCAAAAAATCAATTATTTTAAATAGGAAAAGCAATTTGATCTATGAATATGTAAAGTGGATAGAAACGCATTTTTAATCCTTTTTTTGATTATAATCAAAATCTTTTGCATAGATTGCTCTTAAAAATTTCTTTTATATGATATAATCATCTCATAAATAGGAAGTTTATAGAGGAATATGTATGAATTATAAGTTTATAATGGACGAAAATTATTTAGTATTGAAAATGATTAGTAATAGAAATAATATGGAAGAGTTAACTCTATGGAAAAAAAATATAATCGTTAATATACTTAACCCTAAGATTGTAGAAGAAATAGAATTAAAAACAGAAACAATGGAAGAATATTTTATTAGTGGAGAATTTAAGCAGTTTGCATTACACAATCATTGGGATTCTATGATGAATCAAATTATGCAAGATGATTTGTTTTCTAAATATTATAACGAAAGCGTTAACTATTTAAAGTTAATTCAAAATACTTGGGAAAAAAAGAAAAACGATATCAATAAATGGCTTAAAGATATTATAAGATTGAACACTTCTAAAAAAACAATGTATGTATATATTTCTCATCCGAAATTGAATACTGGAAAATGTGTTGATCAAAAGTATATTTTTTGGGGACATTGGAAAGGAATCATGGATATAAATTATAATATTGCTTATTTATGTCATGAAAATCTTCATGCTTTATTACCAAACGACAATTGCATGCCACCAGCAATGAAATTATATTATGATAAAAGCGAAAAAATTTCAAACCAGGATCACTGGGATATGTTAAATGCTACTATTGTGGATTATTATAAAATCTTTGAATTTGAATTTGATATTATTCATACTGTTATCGAATTGATTTCAGATAATGAACTGTATACTATTTTAAGTGGAAAGTCAAAATATGGGGAAGGCCATAATACTCTAGATTATAGTTTAGCAAAATATAAAGAACTGATTTTACCTTATTGGTTTGAATATTTAGGATTATCTTCTATAGAAATAAAAAAAAGAATGCCTAATTTTATTAATAAAAAGGAGAGACTGCTTGAAAAAAATGCTAAATTAACTATTAATGATTTTATTAATTTTCTTATAAACGATTCATTTATAAGAAGTAGAGTCGAAGGTCAAGATTTAATAAATAAAAAGTAGAATAATGAATATAAAAAATTTATCTTTGTTAAGCAATATCTTTCATGTGTCTCTAGACGATTTTGTGAAAGAAGTTATAGAGGAGATGAGAAAAATAGTTGACAAAGAAAAAGGAAAAGAATTTAATAGGTTGCATTTTATTTTCCTAGCAGAAATGATAATGTTAGTCATAAGTGCTTACCCATTAGTTAAATTTTATGATCACTTTGGAATTCTTATTTGGTTACTATATCTATAAACAAGGAAAGAATTGGTACTGTGAAATTGATGATATAAAGATAACTATTAACTCCTATCGTTATACGATTATAACCGCCCATAAGTTAAAAAATAAAAATGAACTCACAAATTATATAGAAGAAAGTCTATTATAAAAATTTTTCTAAAATAAAAATACAAAGTTATGAATACTGAACGAAAAAAAGCGATAATGAAAAGAAAGAATCGACTAGAAAAGTTTTCTAATAGAGAAGAGAATGAAAAAATCAAATAAACATCTTCATGTATTGATGTAAAGGAAATTAGACTATAGATTCTAAAATGAGTTAAAGAGAATATATTGGTAAGTAAATCGAAAAAAGATTTACTTTTTTCTTGTAAACCAACAGTCGATTGTATCTTATCATTTAAAATTATATAATGGTTGTAAGTGAGGGATTTATATGGATTACAATAAAATAGGGTTGTGGATAGCAAACAAAAGAAAAGAGGCAAATTTAACTCAAAAAGAATTAGGGGAAAAAATTCATGTTACAGATAAAGCCGTAAGTAAATGGGAACGGGGATTAAGTTTACCAGATATTTCGATTTTAGAAAACTTAGCCCAAGTTTTAGATACAACTATTTACGAAATACTACAAATCCAAAATAAAAAAGACATTGATATTACGAAAAAATTGGAAGAAGAACAAGAAAAATTGAAAAAACAATATTGGAAAAAAATACTAAAACTATCTGTTCCATTTCTAATCATTATACTTATATCCCTTTTTAAACTGATTCCTTTTGGTTATACAGTAGATCATATAAGGTACACCCATAACACAAATAAATTGATTAACCTCGGAAAACCTAAATTTTCTTTTTTTCATACAACGTATCAAAATAGTTTTTCTTATAAAAATATGAGAGGCAAAAACATTTTAGAATCAGAAGTGAAACAGTACCTAAACACGTTAAAAGCCATTCCTTGTTATAATACTATCTACTATTATGATGAACAAGCCATGATAAGTATAATAGAATATACCATAAAGGGAAAACTTTTTTATAATACCGTAACTTACCAAATTCGTGATGGAAATTATTGTGATAATTTAAAAGAAAAAGAATACAAAGAAAAATTAGAAGGGTTAAATAGAATGCATACCTTATATACGGAAGAATCCGATTTAAATGTTTCCTTTTATTTAGGAAAAGAAGAAGAGGAATTTATTGCAACCTTGTCTGTTTCCTATTATGATAAAAAGCAAGAAAAACGAAAAACTCTTTTAGAAAATTCTAAAGGTACTTTTGAAATCAAAAACGATGAACTTTATTATTACAGAACCGCTATGAAAGAAAAAAAACAAGACTTAGAAATTCCCAATACATCTAAATTTATTATCAAAAATGGAAAATTGATTTTACAAGAAAACTATTTAAAAGAGTATGAAAAAAGCATTATTTTGAAATGAGGAAATGTATGAAAAAGTTAGGAAAAAAAATAAGAAAAAATAGTTTGAAAAAATCCTTACTATTTTTAGGAAGTATGTTCGTTTTTCAATTTTTACTTTATCTTATGAATTTACGATTACGAAATTGGGTAGTGTTTATTCTAATATTGGTGATTCTGATTCACTTTTTAGTAGGAATTACAGACTTTATTCTAAAAAAGTGTCAAAATAAACTAGAAAAACGAATAACGTATCTAGTCATTGGGTTTTCATTCCTAATCGTTTTAATTCCATGTTTTCTTTTAATTTCTATATTTTATAAACCAGAATATTCAGTTAGATTAAAAGATAAAACGTATGTTGCTGTTTTACAAAAAGAACCCTATGTGGATATGGCTTATTACGATTCCTTTGGATCCTTTATTGTCGGAATAAAAGAAAAAGTACATGCCTATTTTGAAGACAAAGACTATAATCCTTTTGAAATGTTTAAAGGAAGAAAAGTAGAATATACTTATTACGATGAAGAAGAAAAAGTAACTTTAAAAGAATCGATTACCTGGATACAAAATAAGGATGGATTGTGGGAGGAAGATGTTCATATTATCTATGACAGTACAACAACTAAGCCATCAAAAAGTGAAGAATACCTATTGCCTGAAGATAAGGAGCCACTTTATGAAGTGCAATTTTCATCTACTATATTACGAGTGATTCAAGTAGAGAGTGTACTGCCTCAAAATATGGCAGTAAATGTCTTAAGAAGTCCTGATAATGGCAATAATTTTTATGCTATCACCGAAGAAGCACTCATTGTAAGTTTAGAAGCACAATTTGTATTTTTAAATGAAACAATTGGGTTTACTATTTCAACAGGCAATATTGGATTAAAGGGAAACGAAAGTTACGGAAGATTATTCGTGACTCAAAATGGAGGAAAAACATTTTCTTCTTCTAAATTTAACTATGAAAACAATAGTGTACATTTTATCACTGTTGAAGAAAATCCTTATTACGAAAATGAAATATTAAAATTAAAATGTTCTGTATATGAAAGTGTTTTAACGGGTGGATATGAAGAGAAGGAACTATTATTTATAAGTAAAGATAATGGACTTACTTGGGATTTAGAAAAATAGGAAAGAAAAAAGCAAAAAATAATTTCCTTATATAAAAAAAGTGTTATACTAGAATTAGAAAGTGAGTTTGAAAAATGAAAAAAAGAAGTATGTATATGATTTTAGGGTTGTTAAGTTTAAGTTTAGCAACAGGCTGTGGTGAAAAAGAAGTACAGAAAGAGAAAGTTCCTAAAGTGCAAGGCAACTGTGAAGTTAGAGAATGCATTACTTTATTAGATACCAAAAAAACAGTAGAAGAAATTAATGAGATTATTGGTTTTGAAGGAGAAAAAAGTAATTATTCTGAAAACTATACATGGAAATTGTCTGATAAAGAATCGATTACTTTAGATATGAGTTCTACTAGTCCAATTTTACAAGCTACGATTGACAAAGAAAAAATCAAAAACGAAGACAACGATTTTTCTATTTTTAGCGAATTAAAAGAATCTTTAAATAAAGGAAAATCTTATACTTATAAAGAAATGGTGGAAAAACTTGGTGGTGTAGAAGGAACTCTTGCTGGTAAAACTTCAACATCAGATAGATACATTTGGGTAGATAAAAACGATAGAACTTTTAGTGCCACATTTTCTACTACCAAAGATGGGAAATGTAGTATCATTTCTTTGCGATAAGTTCCTAAAGAGTAGGAGTTAGAGATGAAAAAACAAGTAATGATTTTATGGATTTCTTTTGTCGTTTGTGTCCTTGCAACAGTAGGATTGTGGTTTATGGTAAACAAAAGTAACCCAGATTATGAAGAAGTAAAAGTAGTTGTTTTAAGTGCAAAAACTACACAAATAAAAAATAAAAAAAATGGTTCTACTTATAATAAGTATGATGTAGAAGTAGAGTATAAAGGAAAAACATACAATTTAGAAAATGCTCATAGTGCTAATCCTGCTATGAAAGGAAGAAGTATAACGGCTTATTATGCAAACGATAAAATGTATGCAGATGTTCAAGGGGTAAAAAATGGTACACCTGTTGGAAAACTTTATTTTGTCTGTTTGATAGGAAGTTTTATACTTTTATTTGTTGCTACTATTCAGACTTCAAAACTATCCCAAATGAAAAAAGAAAATGCACAAAAAGTTTTAGAATAGAAAAATATCTTAAGGTTAAAATTAAGATATTTTTCTTTTTTTTAATCATTTTGTACTTCAAACCATCTTTATAAAGAACCAATTCAAAAGGAGATATTCCATATATAAAGTAAAAAAGAAGTTTTTCTATCAATACAATGATAGATGAATGTTCCCCTTATATTTATAAAATTATTGAAAATGCAGTAGTTGTTCCAGAAAATGCCATGACAGAAAATAAAATAATACGTGGTATAATTTTATAAGATATTGCTTTTATTATCTCATTATTGTCAGTGAAATAGAACAAAACAAATTTTTAAACTGAAAGAATTTATGGTATAATAAAAAAAGAAATTGTACCAGAATATGATAAAGAGGATTGTGCAATAAAGAAAAAGAGAATGAGAGAAATTTTTAATAAATCTGTTCCAGAAGGTGATACATACGAAATTTTATATGCGTATATGACATCTTCAAAATTTGAACGTGGATTTATACTAGATACAAATACGGCTTCTTTTTATGACTATATTGTAGGGTATAGGAAAAAAGATTTTGATGTTGTATTAATCCAAGTAGATAGTAATTTAGGAGATTATTCAGAGGCTTATCATATCGAAATGGATAAAGTCGTAAATGTTTCTTACAATCCAAAATATAATCAAATCTGTTTTCAATATGAAAAGAATTACGAAAATTTCGGAGAAATATTAAATATAAAAGGAACATCAAGTAAAACTTTATATGGACCTAAAAATATTTATCAAGCAGAGGAAATAGAAAAGTTTCTAGATTTTGCCGAAGACTTTCATACTACTTTAGAAGAAAAGGGCTATAAATTAGAAAAATGGAAAAGATAAGTAAAATAAAAAAAACATTTAGAAGAGATTGAAAAATCTTAAAAGATATATACGTAAGTTATGTGTTTTTGAGAATCAGAAAAGTTCACATATGGTTCACGCTATGTTTCTATATTTTTATTTAAAAAACTAGCGTTCTTTTTATGTGGATTGAACCATATTCCCCTGAAAATATTAAAAATTAGGAAATCTTTATGCAGATTTCGCTTTTATTTAAAAAAGTTACAAGATAATAAGGTATGATACAATAAAATTAGAACAATTAAGGAAGGAATAGAAATGAGAAGATTAACAAAAAGATACATTATAAATTCTATAAACGATTTGCCTTTAAGTAATCCTATTCGTTATGAAAGATATTACATTAATGATGAATTAAGAGTTCAAAAAAGGGATAATAAATATCAAAAAGAAATACTAGATTCTAATAATAACGTAGTGGAAAAAAAAGAGATATCAGAAACTGAATTTTTAGAATTAAAAGCAAATTCATATTCAGAAATTATAAGAGATAGTTATTTATTCTTAAAAGATAACAGAGTTTCTATCAAAAAATATTTAGGAAAGTTTACAGGATTATATAGAGTAGAAGTAACATTTTCTTCATTGGAGGAAGAGAGGAATTACGTAAAAGAAAACTGGATGGGAGAAGAAATAACGTCTTCTTCTCTTGCTTTTGACAAAGATTTAAGTAAGTTAAATGAAGTCGAATTTGCAAAAGAACTAAAAAAATATTTAGAAAATTAAAATTCACCAATAATTTATATAAAAATAAAAATTATACGTGATATACTATTAATAACGAAATGAGTGATTTTTAATGAAAATGAATAGTAAAATCATACAGTATTTGTCCAAGTAGTTTTAGATAGCGGAGAAGAACTCGACAAGTTCATGTTATTTAGTTGGCACAGAATACTAAAAAAGGGATCATAGATGAAGAAACTCACAATATGGGAAAATGGAAGAATTAGTTATAGTTTTTGAAAAGTGACAAACAAGGTTAGATAAAAAAGGAAAAATTATGAAAGAATCAAAAGTCATAACATTTATAGGAGGTTTTTATATATTTGGTGGAATTATTGTATTGTTGTCATTGGTATTTAATGGTAGTGAACTCAATATGATATTTGGTTTACCAAATATTCCAGATTATATCGTAAAATTATTAGTGGGAGTTATATATATACCATTGGGTTATTTGTATATAAATAGGATAAAAAATTCAAACTGGATAATATTAGTGTTGACTATTATATTCTTTTGCATTAGTACTTCCTTGACAACAGAATTTAATACACAACCATTTATTGGAATTTTAATATATTCTTTGTTTGTTATAATTGCAACCATTATGAGAAGAAAAGAATTTATAAATAGTTTGAATACAAAAATGAAAAGATAATAAGTAACTATAAAATTACAATTACTACAAGAGATTAAATAAAAAACGAACCAAAAGCAATATTGTAACGAATAGTTCAGTTAAAACATAGTTCTTAGCGACTAAGAAAGTTCAATATGGAGTTGAGAAGTAACATGAATCAAGAAAAATTTGGTAGATTTATAAAAGAGATAAGAAAAAAACATCATTTAACCCAAAAACAACTTGCAGAAAAGTATAATGTCACTTACCAAGCAGTCAGTAAATGGGAAAATGGCTTAAATATGCCAGATACATCTCTTATGAAACAAATGAGCAAAGATTTTAATATTAGTTTAGATGATCTTTTTGAAGGAAAGTATAATAAGAAAAATAGAAAAAAACAAACTCTCTATATTTTATCTTTTACTGTAATTATAATTTCTTTATTATTAGTGGGAGGAATAGGTATTATTCATCTTGTAAATAAAGACAAGGGTTTTGAATTTAAAATGTTGAAAGCAAATTGTGCTAATTTTAATATAACAGGGAGTATTGCTTATAACAATTCTAAATCCTCTATTTATATTAGTAGTGTTAGTTATTGTGGTGGAGATGATATGGAGAAATATAGTAGCATAAATTGCACTTTATACGAAAAAAATAATGAACACACCAAAATAATAGATACGTATCATTACAATGAAAATAAAAAAATCACCTTAGAAGAATTTCTTCAACAAGTTGTTTTCGCCATAGATGATTATCAAAAAATATGTAAAACTTATTCAGAAGAAAGTTTGTATTTGGAAATAGAAGCAACCAAGGAAACAGATAAAATAACATCTTATAAAATACCATTAACGATTGAAAGTAACTGCAATTAAGAACTCAACCAAATGTTGAGTTTTTTCAACCGCTCCGTTATTTCTTTTCTTTTTTCTAAATTATAAAATTTAGTTTAGTAGAAAGGAAGAAGGAAAAATGAAGAAAAAAATTATGATAGTATTCCTTATGGTGCTATTATTAGGGATAGGAGGTTTCTTCTTCATCAGTAAAAAGATGAAAGAAAAAAATACAACTTACAATACCCAACCAAATATTCAAGAAGAGGCAAAAAAATTTGCAAGCGAATATACAGAAGTTTCAGAAGAAAATGTTTTTGTTTATAGAACTCCAGATGAAATTATAGAGATTATGAAACATGGAACAGGAGTTACTTATTTAGGTTTTCCAGAATGTCCATGGTGTCAGTTTTATGTGAAATATTTAAATGAAGTTGCCAAAGAAGTGGGGATAGAAAAAATATACTACACGAATACAAAGGAATTAAAAGCAACCAGTATGGATAAATATAACGAGATAGTCCATTTATTAGATGGTTATTTACAATACAATGATGAAGGAAAACCATGGATTTTTGTACCTAATGTGACTTTTATTATCGAAGGAAATATTATAGGAAACGATTATGAAACCTCAAAAGATACTCATGGTTTATCAGAACCAGGTGCCTATTGGACCGAAGAAGAAGTTTCGGCTTTAAAACAAAAATTAAAAAAAGATATGGAACAAGTTCTTAATTCACAAAAAGTTTGTACTAGTGGTTGTAATCAATAATGTAAGTAAAAAAAGTTTATGTTATAGATGATAAAGAGAAAGCAAATATAGAAGATTTTGCTTTTTTCTTTGTATATGCTAAAATAGAAAATGTAATAAAGAAAGGAAGAAAAGAAAATATGAAATTAAAACAATTTATAATCAGTTTAGTAGCCTTTTTATGTGCTATTGTTTTTGCAACAGGTTGTTCTATGAATCAAACAGAAGAAAAAACAAAAGAAGATGAAGTAAAGGGAAATTGTACCATAACAGAATGTATGAAACAAATAAAAGCCACAAATACTATTGAAGAAATTAATGAAATTATAGGCTTTGAATCTACTACAGACGCTATGATTGGAAGTGACCCAATTTGGAAATTCGATTCTAAAAACTGGATAACATTCAAAACATATGGAGAAGATGTAACTATCCAAGCCACTATTGACAAAGAAACAATTAAAGATGAAAATGTTACACTACCTACCAAAACAGAACTACAAGAATTATTAAATAAAGATTCTTTCACCTATGAAGAATTTGTAGAAAAAGTAGGAGCAGAAGGAACATTAGAAAGTATATCTGCTTCCTCTATTAGTTACGTATGGGCAGATCAAACTGGACAAAGATTAGGAGCAACTTTTAACAATAAAAGTAAAAAATGTTCTGTTGCAAGTTATAGATAAAAACTAAAAAAGATGTTGTTACCAAAAGTGTTAAATTGGGATTCATTTTTGGGAGTGCACTAGCGATTTTATAAGTTATGTGAATTGGTATTCTATTAGGCTAGGCAATCATTCATGGCTTAATGAGTTGGATATATGTTATATATTACATAATTAGATATTGAGTTATAATTTGAAAATGAGAGGAAGTTTTATGGACGTAAAGAAAATAGAAAAATTTATTGATAAGCAAAAAGTTAGTTTTATAAGTTCTATTGATAATGAAAATTATCCTAATGTGAAAGCAATGCTAAAACCTAGAAAACGAAAAGGTTTAAAAGAATTTTATTTTTCTACCAATACTTCATCTATGAGAGTAAAGCAATATCAAAAAAATTCTAATGCTAGTCTATATTTTTATCATAAAGGACTCATTAAGTATGTGGGGGTTATGTTAAAAGGAACAATGGAAGTATTAACAGACCAAGAAACTAAAAATATGATTTGGAAAAAAGGGGATACTATGTTTTATAAAAAAGGTGTAACGGATTCAGATTACTGTGTTTTAAAATTTACTGCTACAAGTGGTAGATATTATTGTGATTTAAAGACAGAAAGTTTTGAGATAAAGTAATTCAAATTACATTTAAAAAGGAGATAAGTTTATGGCACGAGTAGTAAAAAATAAGGAGTTAGTTAAAACAAGACTCGCAGCGAATTATGGAGGTTGGATATATTGTGATAATTGCAACGAAAATATAGGCTATTTATGTTATGCAACTTATGATAAATTAGAATTAAAATACAAATGCAATTGTGGTAGTTTTGGGAGTGCATTATTAGATTTTGAAGATAGCAATGTAGGGCAAAGTTGTAATGATGAACTAGTGATCATAAAAAATAGATTTTGCTGTCCTAAAGATAAAGAACCTTTAATCACAATATTAGATAAAAAACTGGCAAGTTATGAAATGAAAATTACTTGCAAATCTTGTGAACATATTTATGAAAAATTAAAATAAATTATAGTTGAGAAGATATAACGGGAGGAAACAAATGAATTAAAAAATGCTCATATATGTAGTTCTTACAACAGAGAGTATTTATATAATTCAAAATTATGTGGTTGTTTTTATTGTTTAAAAATATTTAATCCAAAGTTAATTGTAGATTGGTGTGATGATAACCAAACGGCAATTTGTCCATATTGTGGTATAGATTCAATAATTTATGATAGTAATACTTATCCTGTATCAAAAGAGTTTTTAGAGCAAATGAAGAATTATTGGTTTTAAAAGTAAGTGTTAAATTACAAATTATAAATTAGAGTGTAAAAAATTACATTCTTTTTTTTATCTAATTTAACAAAGGTAAGTATCTTACAAAAAAAGTACATAAGTTAAATGACAAAAGAAAATTTAGAAGAAAACAAAAAAAAGAAAAATAAATTTAGAAAAAGGATAGGTTTTTGGTATACTATAAATGTGGTGATAATCTTGAAAAAAATTTTAATTGTTGAAGATGATATTAGCATTCATAATGTTTTAAAAGAAATATTAGAAGCAGAAAATTATAAGACATATCATGCGTATTCAGGAACAGAGGCTTTGCTTTTATTTGAAAAAGAAAAATATGACTTGATTTTACTCGATTTAATGCTACCTGCACTAAGTGGAGAAGAAATCATTAAACAAATAAAAGATACTCCAATAATAGTTCTTTCAGCCAAAATTTCTAGTGATGATAAAGTAAATTGTTTATTATCTGGGGCTAATGATTATATAACCAAACCTTTTGATCGTAAAGAATTACTTGCCAGAATAAAGGTGCAATTAAGAAATACTAATAACGTTGTAGATGCAATAAAGTATAAAGAATTAAACTTATTAAGTGATAATCATACCTTACTTGTTTGTGACACTAAAGTAAACTTAACAAAGACAGAATATGCAATAGTAAAACAACTGCTTTTAAATCCAACACAGGTGATTACCAAAAATAAACTACTCGATTTAATAAGTATGGATACAGAGGACTGTGATGAAAATTCATTAAGAGTGCATATTAGTAATATACGAAAAAAGATTAGAGATTACACAGAAAAAGAGTATATTGAATCTATATGGGGAATTGGTTTTAAAATAAAAGAGTAAATCTTAATAAAATCTTAACAAAATCTTAACCATTTTCTTAACACTTTTCTATTAAGATGGATAGCAAGAAAGGAGAAAGATTATGGAGATAGTTTTAGAAACTAATAATCTTGAAAAAAAATATAAGGACTTTAGAGCCTTAAATAACGCCAATATTCATATTGAAAAAGGTGCAATATATGGGCTTGTTGGTAAAAACGGAGCAGGAAAAACAACCCTTATAAGAATCATATGTGGACTACAAGAACCTACAAATGGAAGTTACATTATATATGGAAAAAGTAATAGTACTAATGATATTATAAGTGCTAGAAAAAGAATGGGAGCGATTATAGAAACCCCATCTATTTATGGAGAGATGACTGCTAGAGATAACTTAATAGAACAATATAAGTTAGTTGGAATGCCAAGTTTTGATGATATTGATGACTTATTAAAATTAGTTGGACTAGAGAAAACTGGAAAGAAAAAAGCAAAGAACTTTTCTTTAGGAATGAAACAGAGACTCGGAATTGCTATTGCTATTGCTAATCATCCAGATTTCTTAATTTTAGATGAGCCTATCAATGGACTTGATCCACAGGGGATTATAGAAATAAGAGAATTAATATTAAAATTAAATAAAGAAAGAAGAATTACAATTTTAATATCTAGTCATTATTTAGATGAATTATCTAAAATAGCAACACACTATGGATTTTTAGATAGTGGTTCTATTATTCAAGAGATAACAAGTGAAGAACTAATGAAAAAGATGGAACACAAAATAATACTTACAGTAAATGAGCCAAAAGAATTTGTTAAATATTTTGAAGAACATAACATTTCTTATGAAGTAATGGATAATAAAACTATAAATGTTTATGGGAAACATAATTTATCAAAATTAGTGAGTGGATTATCCAAGAAAAATTTAATAGCAGATGAGATCCATGAACAAGAAGAATCACTAGAAAACTATTATATGAATTTAATTGGAGGTGGGCGAGTTGATTAAATTATTAAATGCAGGTTTTACGAGACTTCGTAAAAATAAACTATTTTGGATATTAACAATATTTAGTATTGGCCTCGCTTTATTAATGATTTACTCGAGGTATAGTGATATGAAAAATTTTGGAGATACCGTAGAAGTTGAACAATTGATATTTAACTATTCTACTAGTATAGGAATTGTTATTGCAATATTTACAAGTCTATTTTTAGGAGTAGAATATTCTGATGGAGTTATTCGAAACAAAGTTAGTATAGGTCATAAAAGGACAAATATATATTTATCTAATTTAATTATAACTTCTATTACAAGTTTGTTTTCTTATATTTTATTTATGTTAGTAATTATTGCTCTTGGGATACCATTATTTGGCAAAATTACACTTTCTATATCATCATTTATAATGTTAATCAGTTGTATTTTGATTATGATAATATCAACTTCTAGTATATTTACATTTATAGCAATGTTAATTTCAAATAAGACAATTACAGCAGTAGTTAGTATTATGTTGGCTTTTGGAATGATGATGTTCGCATTAACTAATATGAATACATTACAAGCACCAAAATTTATAGAAACTGCATCTATAACTAATCAAGAAACAAATGAGTTTGAAATGAAACAAGAACCTAATCCAAAATATCCAAGTGAAACAAAAAAGAAAGTGTGTCAAATATTATTAGACATTAATCCAGCGGGACAAGGCTTTCAAATTGCAGATGGATATATCGCTAATACAAAAGTCTTACCACTATATTCATTAGGAATTATAGTAGTGTTTACTGGAGCAGGATTAGTATTATTTAAGAAAAAAGAATTGAAGTAGGTAATTTTTATGAATATCTGGTTTTATTTATTTTTAATAGTATTATTTATAGCAATATTCTTTATTTTAAAAGTTTTAATAATGAAGCAGGAAATTAAGAATATTGGGGAATCTTTAGCAGATATTTTAAAATCAGATACAAATAATTTAATTACCATCAGTACAAATGATAAGAAATTGAAAAAAATAGCAGTTCTTTTAAATCATAGTTTAAAAAACTTGCGAAAGTTAGAACTGGAATACAAAAATGGAAATAAAGAATTAAAAACATCAATAACGAACATTTCACACGATTTAAGAACACCTCTTACAGCAATAAGAGGTTATCTTGATTTAATGGATAACAATAATTTAAGCGAAAAACAGATTAAGTATTTAGATATTATTGATAGTAAAGTAAAAGATTTAACATTTCTTACAGAACAACTTTTTGATTTTTCTAAAACTCTCGATATACAGGCTGAAATGAAACAAGAAAATTTAATAATAAATGATATTTTGGAAGATTCTGTCGCAAGTTTTTATAGTTTATTTGCAAGTCATAATATTATTCCAAATATAGATATATGTAAAGACAAAGTAATTAGACTATTAAATGAAAATATGTTAAAGCGAATTTTTGAAAATATTATATCCAATGCGATTAAATATAGTAAACAAGATTTTAATATAAAACTATATAGTAACGGTATAATAGAATTTTCTAATCAAGCAGATGACTTGGATCAAGTGAGTTTAGAACAATTATTTGATAGATACTATACTGTGAAAAGTGCAAAAAAATCAAATGGAATAGGTTTATCTATTGCAAAACAATTAGTAGATTTAAGTGGAGGAACATTAGAAGCAAAATATAAAAATAATATGCTAACCATTATCGTTAAGTTTTAAAAATAAAATTGTATGGAAAAGGAATATGCTACATTTCCATTGGTTCACATCTTAAAGGATATATAGTACAATGTAGTTAGAAAAATATTTTTTTCAGTTTTAATTTTTAAAATCTATGATATTGAAGTTTATAAAAATACTAATAATAGAAGACGAATTCAATTTAGCAGATACAATTAGAAGTATGCTATTATCTGTAAACTATGGAGTGTAGGATTTAATTATTTTAGATGTGATGCTCCTTTATAAAAATGGATTTGAAATGATAATTAAGAGATCCAACATTCATAATAAAAAAGAAGTTAGCATGAAAAATTATGGAATGTTGATTATGCTACTAAATGGCACAGGAACACACAACAAAAAAAGAATCGAGATTATAGTTTTAAGGTATCAAAAAGACAAAATAAAAGACAAAGTTGATAACCAAGAATTATTTGTTGGTTATCATATGAACAAAGAAAATTGGATGACTATAAAGTTAGATGAAAGTGTCGATATAAAAGAAATTTATAAATGGATAGACAATAGTTACAATTTAGCATTCAAAAAGTAAAGTGAAAAGTTTACAAGACAAAAAAAGAGGTATTATATGAAAAAAACAGTTTTGGTTTTATCTGCTGTTGTTTTAGCAGTCAGTATCATAGGATATTCTTATAATCATAAAAATAAAAAAGAAAGATAGCAAGCAATTTTTTAATTCTGTTAAAACTCTTTGACAAATTTCCAAAATCTTTTGGTAGATTTATGAAATGAATTTCTACTATACTTTCTAGTGAAAGGAGAAAGAAAAATGAGATTAGGAGAAAATATTTTAAGATTAAGAAAACAACATGGTTTTTCCCAAGAAGAATTAGCAAATATTGTAGAGGTGACAAGACAAACTATTTCAAATTGGGAACTGGGAGAAACAACACCAAACCCAGAACAATTAATACTACTTTCTAAAGCCTTACATATTAGCATTGACGAACTTTTAGATAACGAGGTAAAAGAGGAACTTATAAAAAAGGTTAGTAATACAGAACAATTAGCAGGCATGATTATGAAAATGTTAAAAATATTTGGTAAATTTGTAATTGGGTATATTATATTTATCCTTGTAATGATTATTGGTTTATGTATATATACATTTGCTATTAAAGGAAACCAAAATGTAGAGTCTAGTGCTACCATTATCTGTTCGATAGAGAACAAAAACTATCAAATAAAATTTGGTACTAATGATTATTTTCAATGTGATCAATGTTCAGATAAAATGAAAAATGATTTAATTAAACTTGCAGATTTTACTAATATGGATAAATCTCTTCTCCAAATAGAACAATATTTTAAAACCAATAATGGAACATGCGACTAATAAAGTAATAAGTTAAGCAAATGAAACTAAGAATAGGAGATTTGCTTTTCTTATGTTATAATGAAAAAATGAAAGAAGTGTATGTATGGCTTTTGATTATAAAAAAGAATATAAAGAATTTTATATGCCTAAAAATAAACCAAGTATTGTTACTATACCAAAAATGAATTATATTGCCGTAAGGGGAAAAGGAAATCCAAACGAAGAGGAAAGCGAATACAAAAAGTCGATAGGCTTACTATATGCAATTGCATTTACAATAAAAATGAGTTATAAGGGAACTTATAAAATAGAGGGATATTTTTCTTATGTAGTACCACCTTTAGAAGGATTCTGGTGGCAAGATGGAAATAGAAACGGAATTGACTATAATAAAAAAGAAGAAATGCAATTTATTTCTGTTATTAGACTACCTGATTTTGTAACGAAAAAAGACTTTGATTGGGCTATAGAAGAAGCAATGAAAAAGAAAGGCCTTGATTTTTCTAAAGTGGAATTTTTGACATATGAAGAAGGAGAATGTGTGCAATGTATGCATATCGGTCCTTACGATGAGGAACCAAAAACGGTTGATTTGATGCATGAATATATAAGAGAAAATGGCTATACTTTAGATATAACGAGAGAAAGATTACATCATGAAATTTATTTGAGTGATCCTAGAAAGAGTGAAGCAAGCAAACTAAAAACCGTTATTCGTCATCCCATTAAAAAAATAGAGAATGAGAGTTATGAAAACTAATCTTTTAACAATTCCCAATGTAGGAAAAAACATTAAACAAGATTTAATCCATATTGGTATTACTTGTGTAGAGGATTTAAAAGGACAAAATCCTGAAGACCTTTATGTAAAAAGTTGTGAATACAAGGGATTTAAAGAAGATAGATGTCTACTTTATGTTTTTAGAATGGCAGTGTATTATGCAGAAAATGAAACACATGAAAAAGAAAAATTAAAATGGTGGTATTGGAAAGATAAATAGAAAAGAGAGAAGAAAATGAATAAAAGTTTCGTAGAAGATTGGTTAGATAAATTAAAAGAGTATTGGTTTCAAAAAGATATAGAAAGGGCTGTCTCTTTATTTCAAAAAACTGTATTTTACCAAGAAACACCTTTTATGCAACCTTATTTAACTCTAGAAGAAATAAGAAATGAATGGCAACACGTTAAAAATGAAAATATTCAATATATTGAAATAAAACCTTTAGCAATAGATGGAAATATCGTTATTGCGCAGTGGATATTAAAGCAAAATAACGAAAATTTTGATGGAATTTATGAAATAAAATTTAATGAAAATAGAGAATGCATTTATTTTAAAAGTTGGGAAATGAAAGATGAATAAGAGATTGGCATTATTTTAAAACGTAATAGTGCTTCTTTTTATTCAAGAAATAAAAAAATGTGTTAAAATGATAGAGGAGCAAAATTGGTTAATTCTAGCCGATTTTTAAAATGTTATAAAATAATAAGAGAAATATAAAGTAATGTAGTGTGGTGTAAAATGAGAAGTAGAAAACAAAAGAAATATTATAAAGGATTGGACTTATTACGAGTATTAGCATGCTTATCCATTCTTTTTTACCATTTGAACATTTTAAAAGGAGGATATCTAGCCGTTTGCATATTCTTTGTATTAAGTGGATATTTATCTTGTACAGTGGCTTTTAAAAGTGAAAAATTTTCAATAGTTTCGTATTATAAAAATCGTCTTTTGAAAGTATATCTTCCTTTATTTCTTGTTGTATTTTTAACAATTGCTATTTTTTCCTTTTTTCCAAAAATCGTTTGGTTTAATTTAAAACCAGAAACGACTTCTGTTTTGTTAGGAGTAAATAACTTTTGGCAAATCCATGCAAATTTGGATTATTTTGCACGTGCCATTCATTCTCCCTTTTTACATTTTTGGTATTTGGGGATTCTTTTGCAATTTGAATTCGTTTTTCCATTTCTTTTTCTTTTCTTAAACAAAGTAGCAAAGAAAATCAATAAAATAACGGCTTGTGCAATTCCTTTTTCTTTAGCAATTGTAAGTTTTCTTTATTTTTATCAAATGAGTTTTCATGAAAATCTAATTTTTTCTTATTATAATACATTCGCTAGAAGTTATTCTTTATTACTTGGGTTATCTTTAGGATTTATTCATTCTTATTACGGTAACACAATAAAAAAAGAATTGAAAAAGAATAGTAAAAAAATAAGTATAGTTTATTTTACAATCCTTTTTCTAACTATGTTTTTTGTGCCAGCCAGTTCTATTTACTATGCTTTAAGTATGCTTGTAGTTACCCTTATTACTTGTAGATTAATCGAATATGCAACCATAAAGCCAACTACCAAAAAAGAAATAGCAAAATCCAAAACGCTTGCTTTTTTATCTAATTTAAGTTATGGAATTTATTTAATACAATATCCTGTTATCTTTTTCTTTCAATATGTAAATTTAAATGCGATTTTAAAAATTTTTATGATAATTCCATTCATTTTCTTAGGTGCCTATCTTTTACAAATGGGATTATCCTTAAAAAAAGAACAAAAGAAAAATATTTCCTTTTTAAAATGCTTCCTATGTATGGTACTATTTTCATTTTCACTTTACGGAATTTATGAATACATAAAAAGCGAAAATTATACCCAAGAAATGCAGGAATTGGAAATGCAACTAGCGGAAAATGAAAAGAAGTTGCAAGAAAAACAAGAAGAATATGAAAATCATTTAAAACAAGAAGAAGAGGCTTGGACAAAATTATTAAATGATTTAGAAGCAGGAGAAGAACAAATAGAAAGTATCGTTGCGAATTTACCAGTTGTAGGAGTTGGAGATTCGGTTATGCTTGGAGCAGTAGAAAATTTATATAAAGCATTTCCCAATGGTTATTTTGACGCTAAAGTATCTCGCAGTATGTGGAAAGCAAGTGAAATTTTAAACGATTTAAATAGTAGAAATTTAATCAATGGTGCTGTTATCCTTAACCTAGGAGCAAATGGGGATTGTTCAGAAACTTGTAAAAAAGAAATCATAGAAAAATGTAAAGATAATGAAGTATTTTGGTTAAATGTCACTAATGATGAAGATGTCCATATTAATAACAAGTTAACTATGCTTGCAGCAGAATATGAAAATGTCCATATTATTGATTGGAACGCTATTTCTAAAAATCATACAGAATATTTTTATGCCGATGGGATTCATTTAACTCCAACAGGAAGAATAGCGTACACTAATGCTATTTATGAGTCACTTTTAGAAGTATATTTGGAAAAATTTCAGAATCAAAAAGAACAGGCTATCAAAGAGCATGAGGATAAAGAAAAAAATAAAATTAGTTTTTATGGAAATGATTTATTATTAAATGGCTTTTCTGAAATTCATGAGAATTTTACCAATGCTAAATTTAACACCAATACCAACTGGAATTATGAAACCTTAAAAAATGAATTAGAAATATCAAGTAAAGAAAATACATTGCATCATAAAGTAGTCTTCATGTTTGATCAAAATCTACACTTAAGTACTTCAGAATACAAAAAAATAATAGACTTATGCAAAGAGCATGAAATCTACATTCTTTTGCCAAATGAGCAAACGAATTTTGACATATCCAAAATAGAAAATGTAACCTTTTTAAATTTTTATAAAGAGTTACAAGAACACAGTGAATATGTTAGGAAAGATGGGATTCATTTAACAGAAGAGGGAAATACAGCTTTAAGTACTTTCTTAAAAGAAAACTTACAGTAAAATAAGAATATCAGTTTTTACCTTTGATATTCTTATTTTTATATTCGCTATAAAAAATTTCAATATGGTATCTCAATTGTCTCTTGTTTTTATTGATAACTATTTGAAGAAATAGTAAAAATACCCCCTTATTTACAAAATACCCCTAGGGGTATATAATGCAACTAGAGGTGGTAAATTTGAAACAAAATGATGTTATTAAGAAAACGTATAGAAAAGAAGGGGAGAAGAAAACGATTCAAAATCGAATCAATAGAATAGAAGGGCAACTTAAAGGGATTAAACGAATGGTAGAAGAAGATGCCTACTGTAATGACATACTAATTCAACTTTCTGCTGCCCAAAATTCTATAAAAAGTTTATCCAATTTAATTCTAGAAAATCATCTTTATAATTGCGTATCTAGAGACTTAGAAAAAGGAGAATTGGAAACATTAGAGGAAGTTATCAGTCTTTTTAAAAGATTTAATAATAGATAAGCATAATTCCAAATGGTGTACAAATAATAAAGAGGAAGGGAAATAAGTAAAATGAAAAAAATAGTTTTAAAAATAGAAGGAATGACTTGTAGTGCTTGTTCTAGTGGTTTAGAAAAATATTTGACTAAACAAAAAGAAGTTACATCTGCTCAGGTAAACTTAGTTTTGGCCATCGCAACGATAGAATATGAAGATTGTAGTAAAAATAAGTTGGAAAAATATATAGAAGAAGCAGGTTTTAAAAGTAGAGGAGAGTTTAATGGAATTGAAGAGGAGGAGACGAAAAAAAGCGAAAAAGCAAAATTAATTTTTTTAGGTGTTTTTATTTTATTTTTAATGTATGTTTCTATGGGAACTATGGTGGGATTGCCTAAAGTTTTCTTTTTAAATCAAGATAATCCTATTTTTTATACGACATTTTTTCTTGTAAGTGCTTGCCTATTTTTATTCTATGGAAGAGATATTTTAAAAAGTGGAATAAAAAATGCAATTCATCAAATGCCTAATATGGACACTTTAGTTTTCTTAAGCGTAACTGTAAGTTTTTTATACAGTCTTCATGGCTATTTTTCTATTGTATTGGAAAGAGGAGTAAAATTACATTCTTTGTATTTTGAATCGATTTGTATGGTAATTTATTTTATGAAACTAGGTCGCTTTATAGAAGAAAAAAGTAAAAACAAAACGAAAGAAGCGATAAAAAAATTAGTACAGATTACCCCCATGACTGCTACAGTAAAAGTAGGAGAGAGTGAAAAACAAGTGTCCATCGACGAAGTAAAAAAAGGAGATCGATTGATTGCTAGATCTGGTGAAAAAATAGCAGTAGATGGTGTTGTTCTAAAGGGGAGCACTTATGTAGAGGAGAGTTTTATCACTGGAGAAAGTGTTCCTATATTAAAAGAAAAAGAAAGCAGAGTGATTGCAGGTTCTATTTGTTATGATGGCTATATTGAGTATCAAGCACAAAAAATTGGAAAAGAGTCTACTATTTCTTCTATTGTTAAACTTGTCATTGAAGCAACAAACAACAAAAATAAAATGCAAAAACTGGCAGATAAATTAAGTGGATACTTTGTACCTTTCATCATTTTTCTATCTCTAATTACCTTTATAGTACAATATGCTTTTCATATTCAAGTAGAAACAGCACTTCTTCATGCGATTACTATTTTGGTAGTGGCTTGTCCTTGTGCTCTTGGTCTTGCTGTACCTTTAGTGGTTGTAGTAGCAAATGGTCTTTGTGCGAAAAAAGGATTGTTTTTAAAAGAAAGCGAAGCCTTAGAAAAAGGAAGGAATATTGACACCATTGTATTTGATAAAACGGGAACATTAACTTATGGGAAGTTAAATATCTTTGCAGTATACAATTATTCTTCTTTCAAAAAAACAGAATTACTTAACTTAGTTGCAAATATAGAAGAATTGTCACTTCATCCAATTCATACTGCATTTTCTGTAACCAAAAAAAGAGAAGTACAAGATTTTAAAACATTAAATGGATTAGGAATTTCTGGGAAGATAGGAAATAAAATATACCATTTAGGCAATGAAAAAATGGTAGAGAAATTACATATTGTAAACGAATATCAAAAAGAGTATGAAAACTTAGTTAAAAATGGATGTAGTATTGTTTATGTAGTAGAAGATAAGAAAATCATTGGTTTGATTGGGGTAAGAGACGTTATAAGAAAAGAAATGGCAGAAGTGATTAAAAAAATCAAGAAAGAAAATATAGAGGTAATCATGCTAACAGGAGACAATGAAAAAACAGCAAAAATAGTTGCAGAAGAATTAGGTATTCAAAAGGTTATTTCAGATGTATTACCAAATAAAAAAGCCGACGAAATAAAAAAATTAATCGAAAACAATAAAAACGTCATGATGGTAGGAGATGGAATTAATGATGCCCCTGCTTTAGTATCTGCAACTGTTGGGGTAAGTGTAAGTGATGGCACAGATATCGCAGCGGATGCCTCTAGTGTAATCCTCATGAATAATGACATGTCTCATTTACTTGATTTTATTAAAATTAGTAAAAAGTCCTATAAAGCCATCAAAGAAAATTTATTTTGGGCCTTTTTATATAATATTTGTATGTTACCTATAGCAATGGGGACACTGGAAAGTTTTGGCATTTTTATAACTCCAATGCTTGGAAGTGTTGCTATGATTTTTAGTAGTCTAACCGTTGTTATGAATTCGTTAAGATTTGGGAGAGTGATAAATTGAAAATGATAACATTATACATTGAAGGAATGAAATGTGAGGGGTGTGTAAATCGAATTAAAAACGTATTGGAAAATATAAAAGGAATTTTGTCTTACGAACTTTCCTTAGAGAAAAAGAAATTAATTCTTACAGTAAAAAAAGAAAAAGTAGTGGAAGAAGTGATAGAGAAAATAGAAAACATAGATTTTAAAGTAAGGAAAGAAACCGAGTAAAGTAAAAAAATTATTTCTAAATATAGGAAGAACAATGAAACTATTTATTTCAGACTGTTGAATAGTAGTTAGTGTTCTTTTCTTTTTTCTTATTTTGCTAACCAACTTTTATTTTGATATAAAAATTTCAATCCCATTTTCAAATTACCCTCTTTTGTAATAGTAGATAGCAAAAAAAACGAAAAAATGTTATACTCTTGAAAAAGAGGAGGCTATTATGGAGAATAAATTAAAAATTATTTTAACAGGTGCTATGGGACTGTTAATTTTAGTAGGGATTGGTATAAAAAAAATAATGGATCAAAAGGAAAATATAACAGATGCCAATGCTGTGTTATCTTTAGAAGATACTATTGCAAATAATACTATATGGTGTGGAACATTTAATTTAATATGGAATGATTTAAAAGAATTAGCAGGTGGAGATATTGTATTTCAAAACCAATTGGAAATCGTAGACAACTTAAATAAAGGTACCTTTACTACAAAAGAGTTAAATGAAAATAGTTATTACAAAATTGTTGATACGCCAAGCCTAGAATTAAAGCATAGAATTGAAGAAGCAATTAAAGAAAAATTTAATGAAACTAGTGAACTATTAGATTATTTTAATTGGGAAAATTATGACTCGGAAGATTATTTTCTGTATGCAATGTTAAAAAAAGAGTTTGAATTTGAAGAGGAATTTACAGAATTGAAAAAGGATACATTTAAAGATACCAAAAATATTGATTATTTTGGAATTGATTCTACAACTAAAGATAGTGTTCGTAATCAAGTAGAAGTATTGTACTATAAAGACCAAGATTATTTTGCTATAAAACTAAACACCAAAACCGAAGATGAAATTATTCTTACAAGGGGAATAACGGAAACCTCTTTTCAAGGAATTTATAATTCTCTGTTAGAAGAAAGCAAAAGTTATAAAGGAAGTAAAACATTTGGAGAAGAAGATACCTTAAAAATACCAAATTTGAATTTTAAAGTGAAAAAGCAATTTACAGAATTAGAAAATAAAGAGTTAACTTTTACAAATGGTAAAAAGTATTATATTGATAAAGCCTTGCAAACAATTCAATTTGAATTAAATAAAAAGGGTGGAAAAGTAAAGAGTGAAGCAGGAATGGGGCTACAAAAATCCTCTTTAAAAGATAGTGAAAATCCAAGATATTTTCATTTTGATAATACGTTTACTTTATTTTTAAAAGAAAAAGAAAAAAATCTTCCATACCTTGCCATTCAAATTGATGATATAAATAAATTCGTATAAAAGGAAATAAATGAAGAAAGAGAATATTAAAAAGACTGCGAAAGAAAAATCAAAAGTCGTTATAGAAACATTAGAACTCATATTAATAGATTCGATACCTGTTTTAGGAGAGTTGGAGTTTGCTTCTGTTAAAAGTGGGAAAGAAGAAATTTGTACTTTAGAAATCTATGTTCCCAAAAGAGGGTATGAAAGACATTGGTTCATGGAAGTTCCAACTTTATATAGCAATATTTTTTATGAACAACTCATATTGGATTTATTAGAAAATTTTGAAAATTTAGAAAAAATAAAAATGAGTGAATTTTATAAAGAGAATGCAAAGAATTTTTATGGTTTGAAACTTGAAAATAGTTTAGGAAGCGTAATTACTTTGAATTTTATTTGGCAGGGGGAGCATTTTGAAGAGATAGTAGATTTATATCATAAAAAGAGAAAAAATGGCTTCTGTTAACTCATGGTTTTCAATATCTAAACTAGGAAAGATTATTTATATTTAATATTGAACCCTTTTTGTTGGTTTAAAGTTGATTTTAATGAAATTATAGGAGAATGATAACATGGACTTTTTTGAAAGGATAACGAACATACAAGGAACTGATCAAGAAAAAGAAATAAAAAATGCAATTAACAGAGTAAAAGAACACTTACCTAATTTATTAGAAGAGAGAATGTGCAAAGTTTATAATGGGGTGTTATTAAATGAGTTACTTCGTTCTCATATTCCTGCAAGACTAATAAATACTCTTGATTTAGGATTGGATTATGAACATCTTTTTCTTTTAATTCCTAATAAAAATATAATGGGGGGGGTATATCCTAGCAGATTTAACTTTTTCACAATTTCATACTTGTAATAATTTATTAGAAGAATTATTAACAAAAGGTTATCAATTGATAGATGATATTGACTTTAATAAATATTTAAATATAGTTGCTCAAAAAGAACTTAATTTTTTCGTATTATTAGAAGAAGCATTCTATGCAATGCCAAAAAAAGAAGAAAATATTAAAAAGTAAAGGAGAATAGATTATGTCATTTATTAGTGCAAAAGAACATTTACAAAAATATGGATTAGAAAAAAATATAATGGAATTTAACGTGACTTCTGCTACTGTAAAAGAAGCCGCATTAGCCTTAAATTGTGAGGAAAAAGAAATAGCCAAAACTTTAGGACTTTTAGTAGAAAACAAGCCTATTTTGATTGTGACCTCAGGAGATCAAAAAATCGATAATGGAAAATATAAAATTAAATTTGGCGAAAAAGCCAAAATGATTCCGCTTGTAGAAGTAGAAGAAAGAATTGGACATGAAGTCGGAGGTGTTTGTCCATTTGGTATACAAGATAATGTTATCGTATTTTTAGATGAATCCTTAAAGCGATTTTCTACCATCTATCCAGCTTGCGGAAGCCATAATAGTGCCGTAAAATTAAGTTTAGAAGAATTAATGATATCCTCTAATTTCAAGGAATGGATAGATGTTTGTAAAAATATAGAGTAAAATCTCTATTTTTTTATGATATAATTTTAGTTATAGAATAGGTGGATTATGAACGATAGAATAAAAGAATTAAAAGAAGTAATTGCTAATAGTGAAAATATTGTTTTTTTTGGAGGTGCAGGAGTTTCAACAGAATCAGAGATACCTGATTTTAGAAGCAAGGATGGTTTATATAACCAGAAGTTTGAGTTTCCACCTGAAGAAATTTTAAGTTATACTTTTTTTATGAATCATCCAGATGAATTTTTTAGATTTTATAAAGAAAAAATGAATGCTTTGCCTTATGAACCAAATATAACCCATAAAAAATTAACAGAATTAGAACAAAGTGGAAAATTAAAAGCTATCATTACTCAAAACATAGATGGTCTTCACCAAAAGTGTGGAAGTAAGAATGTACTAGAATTACATGGAAGTATCTTAAGAAATTTTTGTATGAAATGTCATACATTTTATGATGCAAATTATGTATTTGAAAGTGTAGAAGTTCCAAGATGTACTTGTGGTAGTATTATAAAACCAGATGTAGTGCTTTACGAAGAACCTTTAGATGAAACAATTCTAACAAAAGCAATTCAAAAAATAGAAGAAGCAGAGGTTTTAATCGTTGCGGGAACAAGCCTTAGTGTTTATCCAGCCAATAGGTTAATTCTTTACTTTAAAGGAAAAAAATTAGTTTTATTAAACAAAGATGATACACCCTATGATACTTTAGCAAATTTAGTAATTCATGACAGTTTAGGAAATATTTTTAAATATGTATAGGAGGTTTTAAATAATGGCAAAAAGAAGAAAAAAACAAAGTCCCAAAAGTTTACTGGCAACACTAATTATTTTAACTTGCATTGGGGGGTATAGCCTTTATGAAGAAAACAAAAAGGAAGTGAATCTTCCATCTTATAATATTGAAGAGATACCAGCGTATAATGGAACAGATGTAATTGTTATAAATAACAATAAGCCTTTTTTTGAAACAGAAGAGTATTCTACTATTTCTTATGAAAAATATAGTGAATTGGATTCTCTTGGTAGATGTGGTGTTGCTATTGCAAATATCGGTGTGGATTTAATGCCAACAGAAGACCGGGGAAGTATTGGCAATGTGAAACCAAGTGGATGGCACACTATAAAATATGATATTGTAGATGGCAAATACTTATACAATCGTTGCCATTTAATTGGTTACCAACTAACTGGAGAAAATGCTAATGAACAAAATTTAATTACGTGTACCAGACAAATGAATACCAAAGGAATGCTTGATTTTGAAAATCAAATTGCAGAATATATAAAGAATACTAATAGCCATGTACTGTATCGGGTTACTCCTATATTTGAAGGAGAAAACTTAGTAGCAACTGGAGTAGAATTAGAAGCCTATTCTATAGAAGATAATGGGGCTGGTATAGAATTTCATGTTTTTGTCTATAACGTTCAAGAAGGAATTGAAATCGATTATAAAACAGGAGAAAGCCAAGTAAAAGAGTAATGCGACAATAATTTGTCAATAAAAACGTAATATTTGTAAATATAATATGTTTTGTGATAAAATCGATTTATAGTAGAGAAGGAGTGAATATATATGGATATCAATGTAAAATTTTCTTTAGCAGATACATCTAAAATTCGTGGTATTGTCGATTTATGTAATGAAGTATTTGAAGAACACACAGATTATGAAGAAGCCCTTAAAATATTTAACGAAAATCGAACAGATCGTAATCAAATTTATGTGATTGGAGAATACGAAGGAAAAGTAATAGCACACACTCGTATTGCTATTGTTCCTACTATATTTAAAGAGATGGGGACATTCGCCATTTTAAACCATGTTTGTGTAAAGCCCGAATTTCGCAAGCATCATATTGCTACCAAAATGTTGGAAGTAGTACGTACAGTTTGTAAAAATCATGAATGCAAAGAAATCAAATTATGGAGTAGAAATTTTAGAATTCCTGCTCATACTTGTTATAAAAACTTTGGATTTGTGGCAGATGATTCTACATTTTTTAGTATGAAAATTTAAAAGGAAGTGAAGTTGTATGAAAATTACCAATGTATATATAGGTGGTTGGTTCCAAAGAACTATGTTACAATTAACAGAAATTTATGATTTTTTAAGAGAGGCTAAAAGTCAATTAAAATTAGATTCAGAGAAATTGCAAGAATATCGAAAAGCACTCGCAATCGGAAAAATAGACTATGGGGTAGATGGAGAAGAATTTGTAGAATTTACAACGGCTTATGATATATCAGTTAAAATTTATGAAGATGGTTTAATTTGTTTAAATAATCATAATGTAAATGAAAATACTTTATTTGCAGATTTAGACAAAGTAACAGATTATTACGAAGATAAATTGTCTCCTGCGATTAGTTATCTTTTTAGTTTAGGAGCACCAGTTCCAAAAGAACTTGCAAATATTGAAACAGTTTATCCTTATTTTATTGTATTTGATAAAGCAACAAAAGAACAAATAGCAGATCTTTTGTCTAGAACGGAAAAACAAAAATATTTTGAGTTTACTAATGATCGTTATGACGTCGTTAGAGGGGACAAGTATTATTTTATTAATAACAAGAAACAATCTCTTGAAAAAATTGAAAAATATATTGAGGAGCAAGTTTTTATTCGTGAATTTAAAGGACAATTGCACCGTTATTTGAATTTACACCGTATTATTTGGGAAAAAATTGACAATGTTAAAGAGAATGCTAAAGTTAAGGGAGCAGATATTGTTAAATTTAGTAGTAAGTTAGAAGGATATTCTAAAACTGTAAATTTAATTGATGGACGTATCAATCAAATGGGAACGTATATCTCTACACGTGAGAAAATTGCCAAAAGTGATGCTGAATTAACGGAGTTTTTAGCAATTTCTGGTTATCGTTTTGAAACTTTACGTGATACTTTGGATTACATTAAATATTTATGGGATATGACCCAAACCTATGTGAGTTCTGCTCAAAAATTATTCTCTAGTTTAAAAAGTGATGTTACAAGTAAATCGATTAATAGTTTAACAATTGTAACCAGTATGAGTGCTGGAGCATCTATCATTAGTTTGATTACGAAATCAGAACCAAAGTTTACTATTTTTGGTGTCATTTATTTCTTTGTTTTAGCCTTTATTGGGGGGGTTCTACAAGAATGCTAAGTTTCATTTCTAAAAATCGTCGTTATGAAGTTGCAGATGAAGCGTACGACAAAAATATAGATAAAGAATAAATAAATTAAATCAAGGAGATAATGAAGTTATCTTCTTTTTTAAGGAAGCAATTCTCTTTTTTTGTTTGTTTATGTTATAATGGCAAAAGAAGTGATGTTATGAAAAAGGAATTATTATCTCCTGTTGGAAATTGGAATAGTTTAGTTGAAGCCATTCATAATGGATGTGATGCGGTATACTTAGGTGGCAAAAAATTCGGGGCAAGAGCATTCGCTGATAACTTTAGCGAAGAAGAACTAATCAAAGCAATCAAATATTGTCATTTATATGGAGTAAAAATCTATGTAACTGTAAATACGATGATTTATGAAACAGAACTAGAAGATTGCTTAAACTATATTCGTGTTTTACATAAAAATAATGTTGATGCCATTATCATGCAAGACTTAGGACTAATAAAATTAGTTCGTGATAAATTTCCAAACTTAGAAATTCATGCTTCTACCCAAATGCACAACCATAACATGGAACAACTAAAAATGCTAGAACATCTTGGGATAAAAAGAGTAGTACTTGCAAGAGAACTTTCAATAGAAGAAATAAATGCTTTTAAAACAAATATGGAAATAGAGGCATTTATTCATGGTGCTTTATGTATTTCGTATTCAGGGCAATGTTTATTTAGCAGTCTACTTATGGATAGAAGTGGAAATCGTGGTTCTTGTGCAGGTATTTGTCGGCTTCCCTTTAGTCTTATAGAAAATAACCATGAAGTGCCAACGAAAGGAAAATATCTATTAAGTCCAAAAGAGTTTAGTACTTTAGAACATTTTAAAGAGATTATGGAATCCAATATCTACTCCTTAAAAATAGAAGGTAGAATGAAAAGTCCCAGTTATGTGGGATTTGCAACTAAATTATATCGAAATTTAATAGATAATTATAACGAAAATAAATCTTTAATGATAAGCGAAGAAGAAATTAACAAATTAAAAGTTTTATTTAATCGAGGATTCACCAAAGGCCATTTATTTGGAGATAAAAATGAAGAACTTATGAATGTAGATAAACCCAATCATCAAGGGATTCCTTTAGGAACTGTTCTAGAGTTTACTAAAGATAAAATAAAAATAAAACTAGAATGTGATTTGCATCAAGAGGATGGTATTCGTTTTGTAAGCAGCAATAAAGGTTGTATAGTAAATTTCCTATACAACGAGAATGGTCTTCTAATCAATCATGCCACTAAAGGAGAAATCATCTCTATTGATAATAAAGTGGACGTAAGAGAAAAAGGAAAAGTAATAAAAACGATTGATTCTGTTCTTATGAAACAATTAGAAAACATTCCTTATAAAAAAATACCCATTACCTGTGAAGTCATTGCCAAAATAAAGGAACCTTTAAGAGTGCAATTTAGTGATGGTGAAAATGTAGTGATAGAAAAAGGAAAAGTAGTAGAAGAAGCAGAAAAAAATCCAACAAGTAATGAAGTAATAAAAGAAAAAATTGGGGGCTTGGGAAATAGTCCATTTGTTTTGCAGGCTATTAAAATAATTTGTGATCAAACTATTTTTATTCCTATGAGTGAATTAAAAAGAATTCGAAGAAGTTTAGAAGAAAAGTTAATAGAAATAAGAGAAAATAGAATACCTAATGTTTTTCTAGAAAAGGAAATTTCATTTAAGAAAGAGAAAAACTTAAAACCAGCATCAAAGAAAAACATAAATGTTCTAGTTCGCAATGAAGAACAATTACTTGTTTGTTTAGAAGAAAATGTACATAGCATATATGTAACAGACAATTCTTTATATCAAAAATACAAGAATAAAGGAAATGTTTATTTACGATGCAGTAGGGTAAAAAATCACTTTCCAGACTTTAAAGGAGAAAAATTATTAGTAGGAGAAACAGGGTCTTTATCGAAATATGGAAAACAAAATGATGTAATAAGTGACTATTATTTAAATGTCGCGAATTCTGCTAGTTTTGCTTTTTTAGAAAGTTTAGGAGCATCACGTATTACTTTATCGGTTGAAAACAACTTAGAACAAATAAAAGAGTTGTCTCAGAATATTACAAGTAAAGATAAGATAGAAGTGTTTATTTACGGAAAACCTGAAGTAATGGTTATGAAGCATTGTCCTTTAAATATGCACGTGAATCAAGAAAAAAAATGTAGAGTTTGTAAAGAAAAGAATAACTACTACTTAAAAGATAGTAATGCTAAATTATATCGAATAATGCCTGAAATGGGAGAAAATCATTTAACACATTTGTTTCATTACCAGAATATTGAATTAAGAGAACAAATAAAAAACTTTCAAATGTTAGGAATAGAGAACTATCGAATAGAATTATTGGAAGAAAAGAAAGAAGAAACGAAGTCAATTCTTTGTAAAATGCTATAGTGTAAAATTTTAGTCAACGAAAGTAAAAGTAGAGTAAATTTATTTATAACTTTACTTTTTTTTGATATACTACAAATAGAATAATAAGGAGTGATTATTGTGAAGGCACCAAAAGTTTTAGAGCATATAAAACCTGCACATATTGCATGTACGGCAAGTGACATTGCGCCGATTGTCGTCATGCCAGGGGATCCCCTACGTGCAAAGTATATTGCGGAAAACTTCTTAAGTGAAGCGAAACTTGTAAGTGATACAAGAAATATGTTTGTCTATACGGGAGACTATAAAGGAACTCGTGTAACCGTAATGGGTAGTGGTATGGGAATGCCAAGTATGAGTATCTACGCATTTGAACTATTTTATTTTTTCGGGGTTGAAAAAATAATTAGAGTTGGAACATGTGGCGGACTAATTCCTGAATTAAATGTTCCTGATATCGTTATAGTAGACAGTGCTTATAATGAAGGGAATTTTGCTTATTCCTATAATGGCGATCCAACGCATATGGTCTACCCAAGTAAAACTTTAAATTCAATAATTAATGAGGTAGCAACTCATTTGAATTTACATGTTTACAATGGAACAGCCATGTCTACTGAACAATTTGGATTTTATAGTGACAATGAACATGTACTTGCTAGAGTTCCTAATAGTATTCAAATTGTAGCAGAGGAAATGGAAGCATTTGCATTATTTCATATAGCAGACTCATTTGACAAACAAGCCGCTTGTATCTTAACAGTAGTGGATAGTAAATTTAGTGAGGTATTCATGAGCCAAGAAGATCGTGAAAAATCCCTAAATGAATCGATTACTTTAGCCTTAGAATCAATCATAAAATAGAAGGACTTTGAAAAGAAGTTCTTTTATTTTTGTATTCTTTAAAACTTTAGAAATATTTGATGTGCTATAATAGAAACGAACTAAAATTAACATAAATAGTATAAAAAATACAAATGGACTATAAGGAGTGGGAGAATATGAGAAAACTAGTAATTTTAAGAGGGGCTATGGGTTCAGGAAAAAGTACTTTTGTAAGAGAACATTATTTAGAACATTTTACTTTAAGTTCTGATGAAATTCGCCTTCTGTTTCATTCACCACAAATGAATATTGATTATAAAGAAGAGATTCCCCAATTTCATAATAAAAAAGTATGGGAACTTTTATTTTCTATCTTAGAAGAAAGAATGAAAAAAGGAGAATTTACAGTCATTGATGCTGTGCATGCTTCTACAGATACCTTAAGTACTTATAAAAAATTAGCAGAAAAGTATCGCTATCGCATGTACATTGTTGATTTTACAACAATACCAAAAGAAGAAGTGTATAAAAGAAATTTGTTAAGAGAAGAATATAAAATTGTTCCAGAATACGCCATAGATAAGGTTTATAAAATGTTTTCTAAGGAAAAGGTGCCTAATGCCTTTAAAGTGATACAACCCACTCAATTTGATGACATACTAAATACTCTTCCTAAAGATTTCTCAAAATACGATAAAGTGCATATAATAGGAGATATTCATGGTTGTTTTAGTACTTTGAAAAAATATTTTGACGAGTATCCTATCGATTCACAAGATGCTTATATATTTTTAGGAGATTACTTTGATAGAGGGATAGAAAACTATGAAACGTTTATGTATTTAACTGAACTTATGCAGAAAGAAAATATGATTTTTTTAGTTGGTAATCATGAAGATAAATTATATAAATATGCTTGTGATGATGCTTTTAAAATGGATTATGATATAAAAAATACGATTCAAGAATTTGAAGACAACAACATTAAGAAGAGTGAGATAAGAGGATTCATGAAAAAATTATCTCAAATTGCCTTTATTCGTTTTGGGAGTTTTACGTATTTAATAACGCATGGTGGTATCCCTTACATACCTAAAAAAGCATTCGACTTTTATAGCACTAATTCTTTTGTTTATGGCATTGATGATTATGAAGTCGACATTGATAAAATATATAATGAGTTTATGAAAAAAGAGAATCATAAAATTTATCAAATTCACGGACATAGAAACTTTTTTAAGATAAACTATAATGAGTATGAATATTCTTATAATTTAGAAGGAGATATTGAACACGGTGGATATTTAAGAGTACTTACATTAAATAAGAATGGCAAACATGATTATATCGAAATAAAAAATGGGGTATTTAATCCCAATTTAACAGAGGAAACTAGTGTTTATAATTTAGTGGAAGATTTGAATAAAAATAAATATGTTTTTAAACGTGATTTAGAAAATGGCATATATTCATTTAATTTCTCTAAGGAAGCATTTTTTAATAAGATTTGGGATAGTATGACGACGCAAGCAAGAGGACTATTTATTGATACTAAGAATTATAAAATAGTTGCAAGAAGTTATAATAAATTTTTTAAAATTGAAGAAAGGAAAGAGACGAGTCTAGAGAACCTTGAGAAGAGTTTAGTTTTTCCAGTTAAATTCTATTTAAAATACAATGGATTTCTTGGTATAGTATCTATAAAAGATAATGAACTTTTCTTTGCAACAAAGTCTACAATTACAGGAGATTATGTAGAATTTTTCAAAACTATTTTTTATAAGAAATACAATATTAAACAGATAGAGGCTTTAAAGAATAAAATGCTTCAAGATAATGTTACCATTGTTTTTGAAGTATTAGATTCAGTAAATGATCCTCATATTATAGAATATCAAGAGGAAAATCTTATTATGTTAGATATGATATACAATAGTACAATCTATTCTAAAATGCCATACGAAGAGTTAACAAAATTTGGGAGCGAATGTGATATTGAAATAAAAGAACTCGTTTATATTGCGAAGGATTTAGAGGAATTTAAAAATATATATGAAGATACCCGTAAACTAGACTATCAATTAAATGGCAATTATATCGAAGGTTTTGTAATCGAAGATAGCAATCAATTTATGTTGAAAACCAAAACCAATTATTATGATACATGGAAATATTTAAGAACTAAGATGGAAAATGTTTTGAAAAACAATAATTTTGATACAAAAGCAAAACTGAAATTAGAAGACTTGTTTATGAAATATTTAAAAGAAAAGTATGAAAATAGAAAGGCTGATATTAAAAAAATAAATATTATTACGGAAAGAAATAAATTTGAAAAAATTTTAAAAGAGAAAAAGAATTAAATAAAACCGAAACCTTTGAAAATGAATATAAACCCAAGGTCTTGATAACACATTCTAAGTTCGTTAAAATGAAGAAGACTTTTTTCTTCAATTTCTAAAAATAAAACAGACAAAAAATCCGAAAAACATTCGGACTCTTTTTATTCTGAGGAAAGGATAAAATAGGACTAATCAAAAAAATTAAAAAAAGAAGTTGCTATTTTAAACTCCTTATTTAATTAGTTGTACTATCAGATTTTTGTTGTTGTGCTAAAGCGTTTTGGATAGATTTAGCATATTGACTTTGAATTTCACTATCTACAATATCCATACCATATTCTTTACGCAATGCTTGTAATGCTTTAACGCTTAAAGTTTGATCTTCGCTTCTTAAGTTTTCTGAAAGTGTTTCACGAATTGTATCTTTTATTTCTTCAAAATTTGCTTTTTCTTTAGAGGCTTCTCTAAAGATAACATGATAACCAAGTTCTGTTGTAATTATTTCAGTTGAATATTCACCATCTTTTAATTTAAATGCATTTTTTACAATTTCATCATAACTCTTAGAAAGGGTTCCATTATTAATATATCCTAAAGTTCCACCTTCATTTTTAGTTGATTCATCTTCTGAATATTCTTTGGCAAGTTCTGTAAATGTTTCTTTTATATTATTACTTTCTTTTAATTTAGCAATAATCGTATTTACTTTTTCTTTTGCTTCCTCTTCGGCTTTTTTCTTGTCATCATCTGTTGCGTCATCTTTTACATTTGGTGTAACTAAAATATGATTTACTAAAACATCTCCATAAATATTTTTTTCATAATAGTCATTCATTTCTTTATCTGTAATTTGCGATTTAGCATAATCCACTATGGCTTGTTCTTGCAATTCACTTATGTATACATAGTTACGATATGCTTCAACTGTTTGATAAGGTGTATAAGATTGAATGGCAGCAAGTAAATTCTCTCCATAATTTTCTTCTAATGATTTCATGGTAGAATCTGCAAGTTCATTAGCACTTTGTATGTGATCTTTATATTTATCTTCTAGTATTTTTTTATCTACTAAATTAATTAAAGACTCTAGTGCATAATTATTTTTTAAATCATTATATAAATCATTAATACTTATCATATTTCCATTTTCAAATGTTACAACTGCTTGTGAACCATCTTCCAAAGTTGGAATTGTTTTCCCGCAGCCACAAACCATTAAAGTACATAATCCTAATATAATTGCTTTTTTCTTCATTTTAAAATCCTCCTCATATAAACATTAATTATTATAACGAATTTATAAAAAAAATACAAGAATATTACTCACCATCTTAAAAACTTACCATACAATATAAATGAAAAGACAAATAAAGGAGGAATGAATTATGAATCATTGTTGTGGAAATAACGGACTAGGTCCAGCTATCATACTTGTATTATTCATCTTACTAATCATCATTGTCGGGGCTTTCATTTAGTCTTTAAGTATTAAGGAGGTGTCCAAATAATGAATTGCTGTAAAAAAAACCAAGATAATTGTGGAAACAATAATCAAGGTATAAGTTCTGCTTTAATTGTAATTGTATTATTTATTTTATTAGCCATCATTTTTGCAGGATTTAGCGGATACGGTGTATATTAAAAGGGAGGATTAACCTTCTTTTTATTTTTTCTTATTTATACTTTTAGGATAGTTTTTTTCATGATTGAAAATAGAGAGAAAATAACTTATAATAAAGATAATAGATGGAGGAAAAAAATGAAAAAAGAAGAAAAGAAAATCCTCCCAACCCGTGGTGTCAACCTGGGGGGGGTATATTAGAAAGTAACCCAGGAA
>CANOWY010000009.1 GCA_947571135.1 uncultured Mycoplasmatota bacterium | reverse complement strand
ACTAGATTTTATCTATCTTAAATTGATTTTTTTACGATGAACTGTCAAAGTGGGGAGTTCTTTTAAAAGTAAAGGTACCAAAGATAGTAATCAATGTTCTTCCTACATTTGATTAATAAAGTAAAACACTTTCAAACTTACTATTTCAAAATAGTGAGTTTTTTGTTATAATAAAAAATACGATAGGGAGGAAACCTATGAAAAAAGTATTACTGTTTATGCTATTTGCTTTTTGTTTAACGGGATGTGTAAATATCAATAATAGTAGTTATGAAGAAATTATTGCATCAGGTTTAAGTGATAATAAAATCACATTTAAAAATCAATCTTCTAAAGGGTATAGTTACTACTTACCCAAAGGTCTTATTATTTTAGAAGATTTAAATAGTAACGTCACTTTAAAAAGTGAAAAATACAATATGTATTTATATATAGATTTAATTAGTTATTATAATAAAGTAAAAGATAACTACCAAGTTAGTAAAACAGCGTACCATTCAGAAAAAATAGTCCATGGAGATTATTTTGGATATCTTGAAATAAATTTGCGCGAAAAAGATAAATATTTAATTGAAATTATGTATAATTATGCTAAAATAGAAGTGATAGTAAATAATAAGGACATCAAAGAGATGCTTAGTTACGCGATTTCTTTATTAAGTTCTATCTCCTATAATGATAAAATTATTGAAAATATGATTGGGGAAGACATTTTAAATTATAACGAAAATGAATACAACATTTTTGAAACGGCTAGTTATGATAATAATAGTTTAACCAGATACAATGACGAAGACGCTTCGATAAATGATATACCCGATACAGATTTGATTAATTAAGAGGTGAAGAAGAAAATGGGATTATTTAATAAATTAAAAAATGCCTTATTTGAAGAAGAAGAAATAGAACTACCAGTTCGTGAAACTAGAGAGATTCCTGAAAGTAAGCCAGTCAATATTATTAAAGAAGATAGTGTGGAAAAAAAGTCTGAAATAAAAAAAGAAGAGCCAAAAGAAATAGATCCTTTTTTAAATGAAGAGAGTGAAAGAGATTTATTTAAAGCAGAAAATACTTTTAAATTTCCTGATTTTGATGAAGAAGAATTTAAAACTAGTTATAAACCTCCGATTGAAAAAGAAGAAAAAAAAGAATCAGTAATCACTCCAAAAGAAAATCAAACTCGTGTAAAGCCTATTACATTTGAATATGATAAGAAACCAAAACAAACGCGAAAAGAGTTAGCAAAAAGAGGAAATACAGAAGAAACAACAAAAGAAAAGAAATCGTTTCATCCATCTCCTGTAATTTCACCTGTATATGGTGTTTTAGACAAAAACTATAAAAAAGAAGATATTATTACGGTGAAAGAAGACAAAAACAAGAAAAAATTTGATGTAGATGAAATTAGAAAAAAAGCCTTCGGGACTTTAGAAGAAGATATAGAAAAATCATTTGAAACGCCAAGAGAAGATTTTTATAATAGAGATAATAGGAGTATTGATGATTTACTTGGCGAAACGGTAGACGAAAAAATTGATATACCCTATGAAAGAAGAAGTGCTAGTCGAGAAACTCGTAACGAAAAACACCTAAGAGTAAGAACAGAAGAACCAGAAGAAATAATAAGTGCACCTAATGAATCACGCAGTAGACGTTTTAACGAGGAAGAGGAAGAAGTAAAAGAAAGAAGTCGTTATAACGAAATAGAGCAAGGCATAGATACAGATAATGATTTAGAAGTATTAGATAAGGAATCAAAGAAGAGTGAAGAGCAAAGATTTGAAGAAGACACTTTAGAAAACGATTTATTTGACTTAATTGATTCTATGTATGATAGTAGAGAGGATGAAGAATAATGAGTTTTTTATTAGATTTTTTGCCAATTGTAATTTATTTTTTACTAATTATTTTCTTAATTATAGGCATAATATTAGGTATAAAGTTAATAATAACATTAGATAAAGTAGAAAAAGTGGTAGAAGATGTAAATGATAAGGTACAAACTTTAAATGGTTTCTTCCATATCATTGACTATACAACAGATAAAATTGCGTTTGCTACTGACAAAGTAGTAGATACAATTGCTTCTGTATTTAACAAGTTATTGTTTAGTAAGAAAAATAAAAAAAAGAAGAAAGCGAGTGAATGAAAATGAGTAAAAAGGGAATGGGAAAATTTGTTGCAGGTGCAGCGATTGGAGCAGGATTAGGATTATTATTTGCCCCTAAAAAGGGGAGTGAAACAAGAAAAGACCTTAAGGAAAAAACAAAAAAAGTAGCAAACGATATTAAAAATATAGACAAAGAAGAATTAAAAAACAAATTCGACCAAAAAGTAAAAGAATTAAAAAAAGATTTAGAAAATCTAAATAAAGAAACAGCAGTAGAAATGATTAAAGAACGTGGGCAAGCATTACTTAAAAAAGCGGATGAGTTAATGGAGGCTGCTAAAGAAAAAAGTGCCCCAGTAATTGAAAAAGCAGCCAGTGATATCAAAGAAAAAACAATTACTATTTTACAAAATGCCATTGATAAATTAGAAAGTACAGATACAAAAGAAGTACTTACAAAAAAGAAACCACAAACGACTAAGAAAAAAACGGCTTAGTCTTTTTTATTTACTATTGCCCCATTTTGTAGTTTTCATTTGCCTAAAAATAGAGTAAAATGAAGAAATAGGAACTTGGGAATTTATATTAGAATTAAAAGAACGAGAAACAGACTACAAAGTATTATGTGAAATCCATAGACTTATATCAGAACGATTAATTCCAAATCTGGGTCTTTTACATACAACTCTATTAAATAAAGGTGGAACAAAATGACAACCTAATTTTCCTATTGAAACACAAATTAAAGAAGAATTAGATGAACTATGGAATCAAAAAGAAAAAAGTAAGACAGAAATTACTATTGAAGTTATGTTATGGATTATGAGACGACAAATGTTTTTAGATGGAAATAAAAGAGTTGCTATGCTATTGGAAAATAAAATTATGATTGATAATGGTTGTGGAAGTATTACAATTGCAAATGAAAATCAAAGTACTTTTCTTGAAAACCTTATAAAATATTACGAAATCGGAAAAGAAACTAATTTAAAAAATTGGCTTTACGAAACAAGTACAGATGGAATTCGTTTATAAAAAAGATTGCAGTCGAAAACGAACTATGATAAAGTATAAATAGAAAAACATTAATAGTGATAAATGTTTAGTAGTTATTTTTATGGAAAAAAGAGAATTCATGTTAGGTGAAAATGAATCAAGTAAAAATAGATGAATTACCCATTTTGAATTAATGTATGGTGACGCATTATAGTTAAAAGTGCATGAATATTTCATGAATTAAGGTGGTACCACGGCAAATTCGTCCTTAGGAAGAATTTCGTCGTGTTTTTTATTTAAAGGAGGAGAATTTATGAATACTGAATATGAAGGAAGAATATTAAATATAAATAAACAGGAGATTGTAAAAAAATTAGAAGAATTAAATGCAGAGTTTAAATGGGAACAATTACAAAAACGATATGTTTATGACTTTAAACCTGTTTTACCTAATAAGTGGATACGTTTAAGAACAAATGGAATAGAAACCACTTTAACAATAAAAGATATTACATCTAACCAAATAGATGGAACCAAAGAACTTGAAATTATAGTAGATGATTTTGAAAAAACAGCCTCTATTTTAAAGGAACTAGGTTATGAGCCAAAAGCATTTCAAGAAAATAAAAGGATTTGTTATTACTTACATAACGTTGAAATCGATATTGATTCTTGGCCACAAATTCCAGATTATATAGAAATAGAAGGAAGCAATGAAGAAGAGGTATTAAAAACGGTAGAATTTTTAGGATTTTCTAAAGAAGAGATTGTAACAAAAGATGTAGAAGCGATTTATAAAAGTTATGGGATAGATCTACCGAAAATAGAACATTTAGAATTGGAGAGTGAGAGAAAATGACAATTTTTGAAGATTTAAAATGGAGAGGATTAATTAAAGATATTACGTCTCCTCTTTTAGAAGAAAAACTAAATAAGGGAGGAATGACTTTCTATATCGGCACAGATCCTACAGCAGATTCAATGCATTTAGGACATTTATCTAGTTTTTTGATTTCAAAACGTCTAAAAGAAGCAGGGCATAATCCTATCCTTTTAATTGGTGGAGCAACAGGTAGAATTGGAGATCCTCGTCCTACTAGTGAACGTGAAATGAAATCCATCGAAGAAATTGAACACAATATAAAAGGACTTACAAAACAAGCAAAAGAATTGTTTGGATTTGAAGTTGTAAATAATTATGATTGGTCAAAAGATATTAATTTTATCGATTTCTTAAGAGATTATGGAAAATATTTTAATATCAATTATATGCTTGATAAAGATATTATTAGAAGAAGATTAGAAACAGGAATAACCTATACAGAATTCTCGTATATGATTATGCAAGCACTTGATTTCTTACATCTTTTTGAAGCAAAGAACTGTACATTACAAGTAGCGGGCAGTGACCAATGGGGAAATATAACAGCAGGTGTCGATTTAATCAAAAAGAAAGTTGGTGGGGAAGCGTATGCCTTTACTATGCCACTTGTTACTGATAAATATGGCAATAAATTTGGAAAAAGTGAAGGAAATGCTTTGTGGCTTGATAAAAATAAAACATCAAGTTATGAAATTTACCAATACTTAATTAATGCAGATGATGAAAAAGTAATTGATTACTTAAAAGTATTTACTTTCTTAACACGTGAAGAAATTGAGGCTTTAGAGGCTAGTAATAAAACCAATCCTGAACTTAGAAAAGCACATAAAGCACTTGCTCGTGAGGTTATTGTATTCTTACATGGTGAAGAAGAGTATGAACGTGCTAAACAAATGAGTGAATCTTTATTTAGTGAAGATATTACCAAACTTCCAACAGATGATATTATTGTTTGCTTAAAAGATATTCCCAAATTTGAAATCCCTCAAGATACTTCTTTACTTGATTTACTAGTAGAAAATTCTATTTGTACAAGTAAACGTGAAGCCCGTGAAATGATTAGTAGCGGTGCTATTTCTATTAATAATAGAAAAGAAACAGACTTAGATAAAATAATTACAAAGAATGATTCCATTGAAAATAAAATAATTATTATCAAAAAAGGAAAGAAGAAATATTATCTAGGCGTTTATAAATAACAAATTTTTCCTTTCTCATAAACTAAAATGAGAGGAGGACTTTTTTATGAATCAAAACCCCTATAATTTCAGACCAATGAATAATAATGGAGATCGTCAATTTTTTTTCCATTTTTAACAGGTGCTTTGGTTGGAGGTGCTGCTGTAGGTCTTACTCGTCCAAGACCAATTTATAATGTTGCCCCTTATAGACCTTATCCACCTATGGGTCCAGGGCCTTATGGAAATTATTCTTATAATTATTATTTTCCTTATGGAAGATAAAAAAATTTTATAAAATAGAGAAAATCTGCTTAGTGAAAAAAGGAAATTTTTATAGACAGATTTTCTTTTTTTGTCTAGAAAAATTTTGCAAATTCATAATTCGCATTTGTTTTTTACTTGTATTATAGTGTAATTCACGAGGCACAAAACAGGTTGTGTTTGCCACTAAATTATGAAAATGAGAAAGTGGGACACTAGATACCAAAAAAAGAATTTCTTATTTTCCTTTTGACTTATTTCTAATTTTGTTTAACTAGAAGATGAAATTAAATTTTTTGTTGGTAGAAAGATGAAAAACACCACCTTAATAAATGGCATTGTAAATTGATGGCAAACACTAGAAAGTGCCTATCTTAAGTTTAATGTAAATTTCAATAGACGTAAAGAAAAAAGATAAGCATGAATAAAAGAGAATATATGCAAAAATTTTATACAGCAAAGAACGATTTAGTATTTAAAATTATTTTGTTTTGTTAACAAAATAGTTGTTGATATACTACTTCAAATTCAAAATCAATATATTGATTTTGAAATGAACAATAATTTAGAAAAATATAGGAATATTTGTAATGGTATTTATCTTTTTAATTTGATAAATGAAAGTATAAGAAAAGGTGGAAATTATACCAAATTGTTAAATAAAGAAAAAATATTGCAGAAGTAAAGGAATTTATAGAACTTCCCAAGCGGAAATGAAAAGTCTTTTAAATTGAAAGAGACTTTTTTTTGGTAAGATTTAAAATAATTCCTATCAAAATAAAGTAAACAATCATATTAGAACCACCATAAGATAAAAACGGAAGAGGAATTCCCATAATTGGAAGTATTCCTATATTCATTAAAATATTTTGTACTTGTTGAAATAAAAATAGAAATAAAAATCCATGAATAAAGCATTTATATTCTTTTTGTTTCACAGAGAAAAATTTTTGAATAAAAAAGATATTTAATAAAAAGTAAGCGAATAAAAGAACAATACCACCTACGAATCCGCTCATAGACAAAAAAAGTGTAAAAATGAAATCAGTAGGAAATTCAGGAACATATAATAAGTCTTTTTGAATTCCATGTCCTAATATTCCAGCATTTCCAATGGTTGCTAAAGCATTATTCAACTGCATGCCGCTTCCTTCTCCAAAATTTATGATACGATCCATTCGATAAAATAGACTAGTGCCTATATAATGTATAAGGACATCTTGTCTATATTGATAAAGATAAATAAATCCAATTCCACCACCTACTAAAAGAATAAAAGCAATAATAAACCAACGTTTTTTGATATCAGAAACCAATAGAACAGAGACTAAAAGAAACAAATACATAATAATAGCCCCTGTATCCGGTTCTAAAAATACTAAAATGCTTGGCACTAAGACAATAAAGATACATTTTAAAATATAGAAAAATTCTCTTCTTTTTTCTTTCATTTTAAAGTCATTTGTTACTTTTGATAAATAAAGAAGAAGAGCAACTTTCATAAATTCACTAGGTTGAAAATTAAAAAATTTAAAAGAAAACCAAGCCCTCGCTCCATTTGTCTCTTTTCCAATAAATAAAACAAGTAACAATAAAATATTTCCAAGTAAGTAAAAAAGAAAACTATAATGAAATAAAAACTTTACTTTGATTTTTTGCAATAAGAAAATAAGAAGAAAGCCAATACCAAACCATAAAATTTGTTTCATTAAATGACCAACATAAATATTCTTAATAAACCGTACTTCGTACATACAAAAGAAACTAGCCACCATAATGAGTACTAGCGGAATAAAAAATAACAGATTGTATTTATCTATAAACTTTTTCATATTTTTAGTATGCAACAAAATAAACAAAAAATCATAAAATGTAACGAGGTGTTCTATAATGAATAAAAAATTACCAAGTGTTTATGCAGTTCCCATAGAAAAAACATTACATAACAATAAAGAAGTTTTTAAAAGTACAGAAGAGGGAACAAGAGAAAGTAGAGTTGATCGAAAAGAAATTCAAGAAATATTTAACTCTAAAACTCATGTATACAAAACAAGGGTAAAAATAACGACAAGAAATGAAATAAAAGAAGTAGATGTGGTAGGAGAAACACAAAATGCCCTTTTAACTTTATCTGGAGAAACAATTCCTTTAGATGTAATCATAGACATAAAAAAAGTGTAAAAATACACTACAAAATATCATCAATATATTTTTTTAATTGTCTAGCATCTTTGCCAAAAATAATTTTCAGTTGATTATCAATTTCAACAATTCCTTTAGCCCCTAATTTTTGAATCGCATCTTTATCAACTATTGTAACATCTTTTAAAAGGACTTTAAAACGCGACATATTGCATTCAGCATTTACAATATTTTCTTTGCCACCAAGATAATTGATTAATTTATTGGCTTCTACACTAAAGTCTCTTTTCATCAATTTAATTACAACTAATGAAATAACTACTAATACTGCTAATATAATTACATATTGGATCCATGTATCCATTCTTATCACCTAATAAAATTATACAACAAATTAAGAATTTGTAAAACCTTTTTGAATATAAGAACTATTTTCTAATATTGTCATAAATTATTAATGAGAATACAAGAAAGGGGAAAAATGATATGTGTAATAAAGATAAAACAGACGAAAACGCAAGTTGCATTGCTGAAATCCTAAATGTTATTTTAGTTCTCCAACAAAATGCTTGTCCAGATAGTTGTTTAGACTCTTGCGATAGACCAATGCTTGGTGGAGGACCTAATTGTCTTATTTGTAATACTAGACCCATAATGCTTTATACTTGTTGTGGAAATGGAACACCATGGAGTATGCCAATTACTAAAGACTCTACTGCAACTTGTACAGAAGCAACCGCCACTTGTTCTAATGTATTTAGAGTAGAAAAAGTAGATGGAAATTGCTGTACTTGTCGTGTTCTTGCTGATAATCCAGATACAACAAGTCTAAATCCATATATTGCAACAAGTTCATTTTTTACAATTAGTCTAGATTGTGTTTGTGCAATTCGTTGTTTAACAGATACATTTGTAGATTGTGTATAAAGGCCTTTTGGTCTTTTTATTTTAAAAAAACAATTAGTATTGATATAAGCGATATAAATTGATGGAAGGGGGATTTAAAAATCGTATATTATATTTGTAGGTTCCAAGCCCACTTGATACATACATTTGAGTACTTTCATTTTGAAAATACGTTCCCGTATATGACTTAATTCCTTCTTGTTTTAATAAATAACCTATTATAGGCATATTTATCAGTCCACTTAAATGATGACCAGCAAAAATAAGATTAGGACTGATAGACGTTTTATAAAGTTCATCTATAATACTAGGTTCATGATTTAACCATATTTTATAGGCATCCTTAATCTCTTCTTCTAAACGATTAGCAAGAGAAATGTCATTTTCTTTTTCAAGTAGAGAATTTGTACCTATGAATACTAAAGGATCAGGTCCTTTGTAATAAAACACATCATAAGTATTGTTAAGTACAATAAAGTCCACACTTTCCCAAATATCCATAAAGGCATTTTTATCTATGTAATCATTATCCCCTATAATAGCATATTTTCGATAGGTTGCTTTTATTTTAGAGAGAATATTTTTCAAATTTTGTTTATTTATATCATTAAGAATGAGATTAGAATTAAATGAATCTCCAGTAAAAAGAACAATATCTGGATTTAAATTGTTTATGTTTTGGACCACTTTTTCTAAATTTTTCTCGTTCATAGTAGTACCATATAAAATGTCAGAAAAGTGGACAATTTTCATACCATGAAAAGAACTTGGAAGATGATTATCTATAATAGCATATTCATGAACTACAAGCATACTGGGCTCTATAAAGCGAATATAAAGATAAAACAGAACACAAAGAAAAAGAAAAAATAAAAGTAATTTCTTCCAAAAAGATTTCTTTTTTATGTTTTGTTCTTTTTCATCTATAACAATGTCTTCTTTCATAAAAATCACCTATAAAAGAGTAGTTATTAATATTAAAGCGACCGAAATGGTATTATGAAGCATGTGAGGAATAACGGAAGAGAAAATATTATTGGTTTCATAGTAGGCTTTTGCAAAAAAGAAACCAAGAGAACCATAAGGTATGATAAATAAAAATTCACTAATGTGGGATAAAAGATTTGCAATAGTAAATTCATCAATTGCAGTCATTACATGTAATCCCCCAAAAACGATAGCAGAAAATAAAGCATAAGGAATCTTTTTATGAAAAGCCTTTCGAAAACCATAGCGGAATACTAATTCTTCTAAAAAGGGTCCAAAAAAGATAATGGTTGGAATTGCATATAGTGGAGAAGACATAAGAACTTCTCTCGTTGTTTGTTCATTTACAGCAATATTTCCTACTAAAGAGGAAACAATTAAATTGGAAATGAACATTACAATTAATCCATAAGCCCAATAAGAAAACCCTTTATTTAAAAATTTTTTAGGTTCTTTTATAAACTCTTTAAATTGTTTAAAAATATCTCGATGAACAATGGCTAAGAGAATTAAAAAAGTAAACAAATAAATCCCTAAATAAGCAATATTGTAAACCCAAAAATTATCACTTAATAATCCTCTTTTTAAAATAATAGCAAATAAATTAGGACATATAAGATAATACAATAAAAATAACCCTATACTAAACAATAGACCTTTTGAAAACTGTTTTATTTTTTCCATATTAATCAATGTACCCCAAAGATTTTAGTCTTTCTGTAATTTTGGTTTGAGAAGCATAGCCAACAATTCTATTTAATGTAGTAGATTCAAAACCATCATGAAAAAAGATAGTCGTTGGAGTACCAGAAAAGTTTATATAATGAGAAAGAAGAGAAGAATCTTCCTTATTAAGTTCTGTTATATTCAATTTGTAGGCAGTTAAGTTATTCTTTTTTAAAGTCCGATTTAATTCAGGGATATATTGTTCGCAGTGGCTACAACCAGTTTGGGTTATTACTAAAATAAAAGTATCCTTATTGTTTATTTTTGCTTCTAATTCAGATACAGAAAGACTAATTAAATTAGAATCTTTACCCATATTTTTAAAAGCGAGAGTATAAATCAAAGATGATCCAAGTACAATAAGTAATATAATGATTACCCCAAGAAATATATTTTTATTTTTCATTTTATTCACCATTTAAAATATATCACAATTTGTGATTATTGGCAATTTTTCTAAAAAAGAAAGTACAAAAAGTAAAAGATAAGGAATCAAGTAGGAAGAAAACACCCAATATTATTTTCAAAAAAATACAAATATATTAATCGAAATATCTGTCAAAATCCTTTTAAAATAAGCACTTGTATTTAAAAGAACTCTATGTTACAATAATTGCAGATTATTTAGGTTGGGTGGATTAGATGAAAACAAATTTTAAAAAATTGTTTTTACTAGCGATTATATTATTGGTTCCAAATTTAGTAAGTGCAGCAAGTTCTTGTAGTTATGAAGAACAAGTAGAGATAAACAATATAGTGGCAAATGTAAAAGCAAACTATGAAGTAGTAGATATATATGCTGGTAAAAGTTATGATGTAGATAATGCAAATCCTGATGGAACTTTTCCAGAAGTAGATAAATATGTAAAAGGTTTCAATATATCTATTTTAAATATTACAGATGATATTTATGTTAAAGTACGAAATGACTTTGATACTGATGAAAAAACATATTATTATAAGGATACTCAAGATGGAATAGTGACTTTTCAGACTAGAAATAAAAGCAAACTTATAAATTACACAGTGGAAGTATATTCTAATAAGTATTCTTGTATTGGTGAAAAGTTTTATGAGTTTTCATTCACAACACCCATGTTTAACAATTTTTCTGAACGACCTCAATGTATAGATAATCGAGATTTTTATTATTGTCAGGAATTTATATCTTCAGAAAATATTTCTTTTGTTGAATTTAATCAAAAAATAAAGGAATATGAACAAGAGAAAAAAAAAGAAGAAGAACAAAAGGAAAATCAAAACAAGAGTTTTATAGAAAAATTAAAAGAATTTTATAATGATAACAAAGTAATAGTATATAGTTGTATAGTTATTGTTGTAGTAATGGGGGTTGCTACTACTGTGATTCTGATAAAAAAGAAAAGGAGTAGAGTATTATGATGAAAGGAAAAATAAAGTATTTTGTAATTATTTTTATTAGTATATTTGCAATAAATATCACAAATGTAAAGGCTGCTATTGGTGGGGTAGTTCTTGGCGAAGATGGAGTAGAGTCTACTACTAACTGTGATATCAAATATACAGGTACTGATGCTAACGGAGACCATGTTGAAAACCAATGTCATAAAGATTACGATATTGAAATTGATTACAATGGACAGTCTTATAAGGGATATTGTGGCGATTTAAATAAAACATTAGATGGAAAATGGGAAAAAACTCAATATACTTGTGAAAACGCTGATGCTATTGTGGCAGGAATTTTAGGCGCTAGTGGATATACAGATAGTGAAAAAACAGCGGCTTTACGTGATTATACAACTGGAATCGGAAATAACAATAGTAATGCTAATAAATTATTAGAAGAAGCACAAAATGGTGGTAGTATTTCTGTAACAAAATCGGGTGAAAATGGTAATGTTGTAACTTATACGGTTACTACAACAATGCAAGCAAGTGATATTACATTTACTTGCGGGGCTGGCTGTTCAAGCATTCAATATAGCGGGAGTACATTAACTGTAACGGTTGCACAAGGGGCTTGTTCTTACAGTTTCACAGTTAGTTATCCAGGAACATCAAATGGTGCCGTAAATAGTGGTGGACAAGCAATGAGATGTTATTCAGAGGACAACCAAGATATTTATATTTTACATATTAATGATTCATCTTCAGGTGCCACTGGAGGAAATACAGGAGGAAATGTGCAAGGTGGAAAAGTAACGCAATCTTTTTCTGGGAAATTAGAAAATACAGGTAGTGCTTATTATAAAGAGTATTGTGATGAAGAAGATGATAAACCTAATAAATGTACGGAAAAAACAGATTTTCAAATTCCAACATTTTGTGACGATCCTAGCGATAAACAAATTAAAATAACAGCCCCAAAAGATGTTCAATACTGTATTTTGAATGGAAAAGATGAGGCTGGAAATACTTACAAAATGGTGGGGCAAGGATTAGATAATAATCCATATTGTGCTGTTTATTGTAAAGAAGACTATAAAATGACAATGCCAGGAGCACAATATACAGAAAGTGGCAGATACTTTAGTCTTCATAATACGTTAGTAGAAGCAAAAAGAACTTGTTATGCTACAAATCCAAAAGGAGATTCCGATAATCCACAAATTGATATAGATAGATTTATGCAAGAAATCGTAGATTTACAACAAAAGTTAATAAAAGCCAAAAGCGAGTATGAAGCGGCCAAAGCACTAGCAAACGGTAGAAATAAAACAAAGACAATAACTTGTAATGGAAAACAGGAATCAGAATTCTATAGACAAGAAAGTTATACAAGTTATACAACCACTGATTGCGATAATAGTAAATTTGGTGGTAAAGGTGTTTGTAAAATAACAAATGGTACTGATACAGCAACAAGTCCTTCTTGGGGAACTTCTCAATGTTCTAGTCATGAAGAACCTAAATGGGAAGAAAACAAGAAGGCAAAAGAAGACGAAATGAAAAATCTTGTTACACAAATTGAAACAAAGATTACACATATGGAAAACTGTTATAAATGGGTAAATACATTATGCTTAGATACAAAAGTGGATTTTGATTATAAAGAGCAATACAATACAGATATTAATTACACCTTAGTTTCTGGTGGAGGTCAATTTACTAGCGAAGATGCAAAATATCATAATCAAGAAAAATTACCGAATAAAGAATACGATGTAAATATGGGTGCTCAGTTAGAGAATGTAAATTATGTTTACTGTGATAAAGATGAGTGTAATACTACGAATACAAGAACAAAAGCAGAAAAGATTTCTACATTTAATACACACTTATATTATCGTAAAATAGAAGTAGAAGGATCTGCAGAATATGCAAATGTTCAATCTTTCCAAACCAATTATCCACATGGAACCATTGATACTGTATCTGATCCAAGTTCTCTTAAATATAATTATTCGTATTTAGGTGCTGTATTTCCAGTCGCATTAAATACGAAAACAGGTGTATATAAATGGACATTAAATTTCTCTAATTTAGGACAATACAACGATTTTGATGGATGTCGTAATGGTAGATTAGACACTGTTGCCAATGCTTTAGGAAAGAGTGTAGGAGCAGGTATTGAATACGTGTGTGTATATGTAGTCGATTGTGATGACTGTGACTACGAATGTGTAGGAGAAGGATGTTATATTCCAGATCAAAAGTGTCCAGAATGTGATGTATTCTGTACGAACTGTATCTTTGATGGAGATGGAGATGCTTTCTTCTATCAAGTAATCGGAGATGATACGAATCCGAATGACCGTCAAAAAGGTGCAAATTGGACAAATGAAAAAGGGCAGACCACTTTAAATGAAATAGAATCAAATGGTCAAAATGTTTATATTAATGCTCAATATACATATCGTATGGGACCCGATGATCAAAAAAGAATCCGTGATTACAATAAACAAACAGGAACTTATGTTGCAGAAGATTTGAATTATCATGATGTTGGAAGTATAAAGAATGCTTATGGAACAAGTGCTTTCTTAGATAGTGGAGAAAAAAATGGTTTCTTTAAACAAATCAAACGTAATGGTAGTTGGACACAATGGGCAAGCATTGGCGACAATGTAGGACCGGCTTGGAAATAGAAGGGGTGAATTAGCCAGTGAAAGAAACATACTGGGGTTATTGGTTAATTTTATTAGGTGTTTTTGTAGTCGTTATTATGATGCTCATTTCAAATATAACTACTCAAAATACAGAAGATTACTATTTAGTAAAAGAAGTAACAGAAGCAGCCATGATTGATGCTGTAAATTATGGATATTTTCGTGAATATGGGGAATTAAAAATTGACCGTGAAAAATTTATCGAATCTTTTTTAAGAAGATTCGCTGAGAATGTAAGTTTAAATACTTATGAAATATCATTTTATGATTTGTATGAAGCGCCACCTAAAGTAAGCGTGCGGGTTGCAAGTAAAACAAGAAGTTTTATTGTAGCAGGCGATTCAACATCATTTGATATTGTAAATAAAATAGATGCTATTCTTGAACTTACAGGGCAAGAATAGGTTAATAAAAATTAGGAGGAATGAAAAATGGGAAATGTATTAACAACAGTTAAAAGATTTTTAGCAAACAAAAACACTGTAACAATTTTAGGAGTATTGCTTGCGATATTGGTATTATATATTGGGTATAATTACCGTGTAAAACAAGCAACAACACCAGTGACTGTTCCTTATGCCAAAGAGGAATTATCTAGTCGTACATTAATTACAAGCGACATGATTGGATATATGGAGGTTTCAAGTAGCGTTGTAAAAAGTAGTGCAAATTTAATTACAAATGCTCAAGAATTAATTAACAACTATGTATCATTTGGAACAACAATTCCAGCCAATAGTATGTTTTATAAATCACAAATATTGACATCTGATGAAATGCCTGATAGTGCTTTTGCGGATATTCCAGATGGATATACAGTGTTTAGTTTAAATGTAGATTTACATTCAACTTATGGTAACTCAATATATCCAGGAAACTACATCGATTTATATTTAAAAGCAATTGATGAAACAGATAAAGTTATATTTGGTAAATTTATTGAAAGTATTGAAGTTCTTGCAGTTAAAGATAGTCAAGGAAATCATGTGTTTGAAACTACAGTAGAAAGTCGTACACCTTCTGAACTATTATTTGCAGTTCCGAATGACATGTACGAATTATTAATGAAAACAGGATATATTAGTGGTTCTTCTATTGAAATTGTTCCAGTACCAAGAAATGGTTCTTATAGTGCCAATCCTGGTGAAAAAAGAGTTTCAAGTGATTATTTAAGAAACTTTGTTCTATCAAAAAGTGCTGTTGTACCACAAAATACAACTACAGATAATCAAAATAACGCAAATACAAACAACAATGACAATAATCAATAAAGAATAAAAAAAACAAAAGAATACGAAAGAGGGTGTCTACATATGAATGATGCAATATTTTCACAATTAGATTTTGGACCAATAGAAGAGTTTTTAAGAGTAGATGATGTTACCGATATATCTTATAGTAATGGTGGACAAGTCTGGTTAAAAACTCTTTCTCGAGGTGTATATAAAGTAGAAAGACCAGAAATTAATAATGCTTTAATGGAAAAATTGGCATTTCAATGTTCAAATGTAATGGGAAAAACCTTTAATATGGCACACCCTTTTCTAGATGCTGAATCTACTGAACTTCGTTTAAATTTTGTTCACGATTCAATAGCAACAAATGGAATTGCTTGTTTAATACGTAAAACTCCTGCTAAAATTCGCTTGAACAAAGAAAAGTTGATAAATGAAAAATATGTTTCAGAAGATTTACTTGATTTTCTTTTACAGTGCGTACAAGGACATGCGAATATAATAGTAAGTGGAGAAACTGGTTCAGGGAAAACAGAACTTGTAAAATATCTTGCAAGCACTACAAAAGAAGATGAAAAAATAATTAGTATTGAAGATACCCTAGAACTTCACTTAGATCGTATTTTCCCACACCGTGACATTGTAGCAATGAAAACAAACAATATTGCTTCATATTCTGATGTTTTAGTAACTTGTATGCGTCAAAATCCAATATGGATTTTATTATCAGAAGTTCGTAGTGCGGAAGCAGTACTTGCGGTTCGTAACTCGATTTCTTCTGGACATCATATTTTATCGACAATCCACTCAGATAAAGCGTCAAGTATACCAATGCGTATGTATAGTTTATTAGAAACAAATCAAGATGTGGAGCAGTTTTTAACGACTATCCATCGATATATTCAAATTGGTGTATATGTAAAAGGATATATGAGCAAGGAACTTGGTAGATTCCAAAGAGAAATTATGGAAATTTGTGAATTTTATGTAGATGATAACAACGAAGCACAAGTGAATACCATATTTCAAAAATCAATGGATGGAAAAATGTCTTTAAATAATCCAACCCAACATTTAAGAGATTATTTATCTATTCAAGGAGTAATCTTACCAGAAACAATTTTTAGAACGGAAAACACTACAAATAAGGTAAGTGCTCTTCCAAATGGTGCTACTACAACCTTAAATCAAACTGCAGTAGATACTATATAAGAAAGTAGGGATATTATATGGAATTAATTCTATTATGGATTATAGGAATCTATGTTGTATCTTACCGTCAGAATAATGGAGAAAACGTCTATCGTTTCTTTGTTACACAAGTAAAAGATACATACGAAAAATTTGCTCCTTATAGTTATAAGGAAGTAAAAGAAAAAGTAAAGTCCTTAGGGCAAGAATTTACAGTTCGTCAATACACAAGTCAAATTATTATGTTTGCAGGTGTAGCAGGAGGCATTTCTTATTTATACTTTTATAATATAGTAATTGCGATTGTTTATGCTTTAATTGCAGTGGCTTTTATTCCTTATTTGGCCTACTTAAGATATCAAAAAATATATAGTGAGTTTATATTTGAGCAAATTCAAATATATACAACAAATGTTATTATGGAATTTACAACGACACAAAGTTTTGTTAAATCTTTAGAAGGAGTCAGAGATTCAGGAATTTTAGAAGATCCGGTTCTACAAGATGTTAGAACTATGATTGAGATGTCTTATCAAAATGGTACAATTGATGAATCTATCGATTTCTTTAATGAAAAATATCCTTTCTATATGGTAAAAAATATGAATCAATTATTTTTACAAATCACCAAAGAAGGAGCAAAAGATTCAGGAGAAGCCCTTGAAAATATGTCACAAGATATTGACGCCCTAGTAGAAGGAGTATATCGTGATCAAGCCGATCGTAAAAACTTTCACAAACGTTTTATTACATTTGGTTTAGCCCTATTTTTACTTGTAATGGCTATGCAGTTTTTATTAGGAACAGATAGTTATATCGAATTATTAGATATTTGGTATGTCAAAATGATATTACATGCCATCATTATCATCAATTGTTATTTCTTATTAAGTGGAGAAAAATACTATAATCAAGATGTGGGGGTAGAATAATATGTCAATCGAAATATTAATAGTCGGAGTTATTTTCCTTTATGTCATGAATTATACAGGTAGAATTAGTGCTAATCGTTTTATTGCAGATAATGAAGTTTATTTTAGAAAATTAAAAGAAGACGATTGGGACTTTTATGTAAAGGCAAAATATGGAGAAGGAGTTAATGGAGACATTCTATTTAACAAAAGAATACGAAATGGATTAGTTACGATAGTTGTTCTAGTATTTTGCTTTATATCTAAACTTAATTATGTTACATTTCTATTTTGCTGCTTAGGTGGATACTTAATATTTAAATTAGATTACTTTAATATTAGAAAATATTACAAATCTCATTTACATGAAATCAATTCTATGTTACCACATTATTTAAAGAGTTTAGAAATACTAATTCAACATTATACGGTACCAGTTGCCATAGGAAAATCGATTAATGACGCTCCTCCAATCTTTAGAGAAGGCTTACAAGAATTGATTAATGAAATTAACGCTGGTAATGATAAAATTGATCCATATGTAAATTTTGCAAGACAATATCCTGTAAGAGATTCAATGCGTATGATGCGTCTTTTATATCGCTTGAGTTTAGGAAGACAAGAGCATAAACAAGATCAGTTATTAGCATTCTCAAAAACAATATCTAACTTACAACAAAAAGCAAGGGATACAAGATATAAAGAGCGCTTAGAAAAAATGGAATCTAAGACAATGAGTATGCTAATTGCAACTGGTCTAGGAGTTATGGTTCTATTAATATTCGCAGTTTTAATGTTAATGGGAATGTAATAATAGTATAAAATATTGATATTATAGGAAAAAAAAGTTATAATAAAAATATAATAGAGGAGGTATTTATTAAATGAAAGAAGCAACTGGAGAACTAAATATGACGGTTGTAACCGTAGTAGCAATAGCAGCAGTAGCCGCATTCTTCTATGCGTTTGTTTGGCCAAGTATTAAAACAAACATCTTAAATAGTACAAAATGTTCATCTGTAACAGATTGTAAATGTACAGGAAAAACTTGTAAATGTACTTATTGGGATGAAAACAATAATGCTCAAGAAGTTACTTGTCCAAATAATAACGATACGGACTAATAAAAAATAAGGAGTTAGAAAACTATGAAACAGGCCACAGGAGAGTTAAATATAACGGTTGTAATTGTTGTAGCGGTAGCAATCCTATCGGTCTTTTTCTTTGCAATTTTATGGCCTAATATAAAAAATACATTTATTGCAACCAATAAATGTAGTGATGCTGTATGTGACAAAAGAACTTTAAGCGAAGGACTTGTAACATGCAAATACTATAAAAATGGCCGTCAAGAGGGGACAGAATTTAAATGCCCTTGGAAAGGTTAAATGAGGTGATGTAAGTTGAGAGAAGCAATAGGTGGTACTTGGATTTTTCAAATCGTTATCTTTTTTATCTTGCTTTTCACAGGTTATATGTGTTTATCAATTAACCATTCCAAGGCATTTAATGTAAAAAATACGATTGTAAAAGCCATTGAAAGAGAAGAAGGCGTAAATTTAAGTAATCCAGATAGTGATCCTGCAATAAGACAAATTGTCGAATACTTAAAAGAAACATCGTATAGAACTACAGGAAAATGTCCAGATGGTTATACTGGGTATAATAGAGACGGAAAAATTGATAGTAGAAATTCATCTTTTTGCCTTAAAGCACAAGCAGCCAGAGGAAATGTTCCAGATCGTTATGGAGAAATTCCTATTATGAATTATTATAGAGTAGTTGTATTTTATCAACTCGATTTACCAATATTTAGAAGTATATTCGAATTTAGAGTTTCTGGAGATACGAAAATTATGAGTCATTCTAAAGGGGTGAAGTAATGAGAGAAGCAATAGGTGGTACTTGGCTTACCCAATTAATCATTATATTTATGCTAATATTTGTTGCTTTTCTAGCATTATCACTGAATTATACAAAAGCATTTAAAGTAAAAAATGAAATATTATCCATTATTGAAAAAAGAGAAGGGTTAACAGATGGAGCAAATGGTGCTATTGAAATTATCAACAATTATTTAAAAAGTACGAATTATAGAGTAACCAAGTCCTGTGAAGTAGGAAGTTATGGAGTGGGAGATTTAAATAGAAGTACTGCGGAATTAGTAACGAGTAATAGTAAAAAGTATTATTATTGTGTTAGTAAAATAAAAGCCCCTTCTGTAAATAACAGAGGGAAAGTGTATTATAGAGTCAATATATTTTTCTACTTTAATTTACCAGTTTTAGGAGATATATTTAAATTTGATGTAAACGGTTCTACAGGAGATGTTGTAATCCCTGCAGATAACTTAATAGCAAAGGAGGAATAAAAAGTGAATGTTATTGTATCAAATAAATACCAGTCATTATTAGCAACACTCGATATTGATATTATAAAAAATATAAATGGAGAATTTGAAGTAGAAGATTTAGTGAATCAATTTACTAACTTTTACTTTAATAAAATGATTCTAGATATCACGGCATTAAAAAATTACCAAGATATTGAAACTTTACAGAGTCTTTCTGTAAGAATGGATGTTAGTAATATTATTATTCTTTTAGATGATTCCGAAATTGTCAACTCTCCAAAATATTTATCTGGATTAATTTCAATGGGAATTTATAATTTTACACGTAATGTAGATGCTATTAAGTTTTTAATCAACAATCCAAATACATATAAAGATGTTGCGCAATATCATCAATTAAATAATGTAACATCTTCTGGGGATGAAGGCGGAGATTATAATAAACTAGGCTTACGTGTTATTGGAATTAAAAATGTAACAAATCATGCAGGATCTACTACTTTAACATATTTATTAAAAAAGCAACTAGCAACTAAATATAATGTTATTGCTGTAGAAGTAGATGAACACGACTTTATTTACTTTAATGATAAGACTTTAAAGACAACCTCAAGTCTTGATTTACCCGCATTTATTGCGATGAATAGTGAAGCAGAAGTGATACTTGTTGATTTAAATGATCGAGGAAGCATTTCATCTTGTTCAGAGGTTATTTATTTAATTGAACCAGGATTAATTAAACTAAATAAACTTATTCGTAAAGATAAACGTGCTTTTGAAAAATTAAAAGACAAAAAGATTGTTTTAAATAGAAGTATTTTAAATCAACGCGATATTAAGGACTTTGAGTATGAATCACGCAGTAAAGTATTTTATAATATTCCATATTTAGATGATAAGTTAGATTATCAAAAAGTGTTAGAAGAATTTTTAATTAAATTAGGTTTTGCTCGTTTTGAAGATTCCAGTGGAGAAGAACCAAAAAATAGCAAATTATTTAATATTTTTAAAGGATAAGTAAAAATGATAATTGTCAAAGTTTACACTTTTATAAGCGTAAAACTTGACAATAGGATAAATAATGTATAAAATTAATCTAGATAATAAAAAAAGAGAGAGGTATAAATTATGAACTTAGCAAATTTATTTTTAACAATGGAAGTTGGTCAAGCAGATGGTTTTTGTGCTGCAACAGCAAATATTTGGCAACTTGTAGGTTGGGTATTATTAGTATTTAAAATTGTCATTCCATTATTATTAATCATATTTGGTATGATTGATTTAGGAAAAGCAGTTATTGCAAGTAAAGAAGATGAAATTAAAAAAGCAACGGGTGCTTTAGTCAGAAGAGCGATTGCTGCTGTGGTTATTTTCTTGCTCCCAACAATTATTAGTTTTATTATGACAGTTATAGGTGGATTTAGTGAGGGTGCTCAGGATGATTTTGAGGTCTGTAAAGCATGTATTACGAATCCAAACACTGGATGTACTGCCGCAGATGAATTATGGGGAAATGATTAAGCAATGTAAATTGCTTTTTTTTTGTCTCTATGATATGATTTTTGTATGGTGATAACAAATGAAACAGAAATTAGAGCATTTAAAAAATATATATTCAAGTAATAAACAAAAAGTCATGCTATTTGGAAGTATAGCATTGATTATGTTATTAATTATAATAACAGTAGCAATAGTTGTGAAAATAGTTGGCTCTAGAATTACTTATGAACAATTAGAAGAAAAATTGGAAAAGGCGAGTTTAAAGTATCTTTCAGAACATCCAGATGAACTTCCAAATGATACAAAACCCACTGTTATAATAAGTACAGACACTTTAATAGAAAATAAATACATTAAAGAATTAAAAAAATATGTGAAAGATTCTTCATGTACTGCTAATATAATGGTAGATTATATAGATAATGCTTATAAATATCAGACATATTTAACATGTAATAAGTTTAAAACAGAAAAATTCGTTGATGTAATTAAAAAAAATAATAAACTTTCTCAAACGTATGAAGGACTATATGAACTAAATAATGAATTTGTTTTTAGAGGACAAAATCCAAATAATTTTGTTTCATTTGCAGATAGATTATGGCGTCTAATAAAAATAAATAAGTCAGGAAATATTGAAATGATTGTAAGTACTGACAAAGCAGATATTAACGGAGATTGGGATAATCGTTATAATACAGAAAAAGATTCAAGAAAAGGAATAAATAGTTTTTTATTAAGTCGTTCTTTTTCGAATATCAAAAGTTTTTATGATACAACTTTAAGTAGTTATTCACATTATTTGGCACAATTTGATTTATGTGTTGGAAAAAGATTAGAAGAAAGTACAGATAAAAGTGGAAGTTTAGAATGCAATGAAAAAATTGAAAAGCAAATGATTGGTCTTTTGCCAGTATATGATTATATGAATGCTAGCCTAGATGGATTATGTCAAGAAACTATTAGTGAAGAATGTCAAAATTATAATTACTTGGCTGATAACAAATTTAAATGGTGGACAATGACTGCAGATACAAAATCAACTTATGATGTGTTTTATGTTAATGGACGAGGTCAAATAATATCTGATTATGCAAATACTACTGCTCAAAATCGTTTTGTAGTTGCCTTAAGTAGCGATGTTTTATTTGCAAGTGGAGATGGTACAAAAGATAATCCATACATAATTAGATAAAAAGCAATATTTTTGACTGTATTTTTAAATAACAATTAAAAATTGACATTTGTAACAGAATATACTAACATAAATAGCAATTCAGGGGAAAGGAAAAAGAATTATGAAAATAAAAAAAATTAGAAATATGACTTTTGAAAAGCAAAGAAATATATTGATGGCTAGAAAAAAAAGATTAAAGTGGGTAAAAATAATCCGTAATTCTGGAATTGTGAGTACTTTTTTAACATATCCAATGTATACAGAAGTATTAGAAGATTTATTTAAGAAAAGCAATGTTTATAGTCTAGACGAAATTATAAAATATAGTATAATAATGGCTGCATTATTTGGAATTACGAGTCTTGCAGAAGGCATTTCGAATAAGTATATCGTTGATTGTGCTCAATTAAAAACTATTATGGAAATGTCTAAAATAGAAAAATTTGAACAAATAATTTCTAGGAAATCAATGGATTATGATGAAGATTATGGTGATATGAGAAGCAGATAGTATTCAGTATGCCATAGTATAATAGATTAAAATAAATAGAAAAAATTCTATTTTTTATTTATTTTTCCTAGAAAGATTTTTATTAACTTATGTTAAGACTAGTAATGATTGAAAAAAATTGGTATACTGTTAATAGTAAATTAGGTGATTAAATTGAAGAAAATAAATTATTTAGTTTTTGTATTATACCTTATAGTTATTTTAATTCCTAATATTTACGCAAGTACATCTAAAAACGGAATAACTATAAATGATAATGGGACAGCAAATGATAATACTCTTTCTTTGTATTGTTCTTATAATGGAGGTTATTATATTTTAATTGATAGGGCTGCAACAAATGATAGTGGGAATATCGATTCAAATATTGGGCTGATTACGGAAGCAAGTGATGCAACATTAAAAAAGTATAATTTTATGGATAGTAATGGAAATTTAGATTGTCCTAAATACATTGAAACTGAATCTGATAGAAAAACCGTAGTTAACTTTGTAAATGATTTTTCAGCGAGTGATAGAACAAAATTTCATTATACATTAAAAGCAAATGAAAGTTCTTGTACAGGAAAATGTTTAAATAATCAAACAAATGTTGAAAAGCCGAAATTTAATTGTTTTTATTTAAGTGAAAATTCAGATAAAAAAATAGATGTAAGTCGTGAAGAAGATAATGGAGAAGTGTATATAACTTTTCCGGATGGAACAAAAGAAGTTACTTCGTATCCAATAACCGAAACTTGTCAAGATTTTTACTATAATATACAAACTAAAAAAATAAAAATGGCTAATTATGACTACCTTGGAAATATTACCGATATACAAACTTATGATCCAGCAATGTATCAATTTATTTGTGGCTCTAGTAAAGAAAATCAAGAAAATGTTGAGTATTTTTGCTCAGAAGGATGTAAATTTCCACAAAATGCAAATATTGAATGTAAGGAAGTTTCTAGTACAATAAATAAGGGCAATATCAATTTAGAAGAAATGTGCAATATAAGTGGTGTAAAAAATACATTAAAGTTTTTTGGCAATTTACTTTTAATAGTTAAAATTTTAGTTCCAATTTTATTAATAACATTAGGTGTAATTGATTTTTCAAAAGCAGTAATGTCATCTAATGGTGATTCTCTTCAAAAGGCAGCAAGTTCGTTAGTGATTAGAATTATTGCTGGAATTGCAATCTTTATTATACCAACCATAGTTAATTTTGTTTTTAAAAGTATAATAAGTGGCGGTGCAAACTATTATAATGACTGTCGAGTATGTATTTTTGAGCCAAATAATTGTGATTAAAATTAGTAGGTTTTAATCACTTTTTTGATTTTTGCTAGTATTCTCTTAAAAATATTGATATAATAAATTAAGATTAAACAAGAAGGCTTTTTGTGGGTGATTTTTATGAAAAAAAATATAAAAAAAATTATTTTTATAATTTTCGCTTGCAGCATTATCATATTAAATGTTGATGCTAAAGAAAATTTTAAAATTAATTTTTCAAACAATAATATTAATATACAAGATAGTACAATGTTTAGCACAATTATTACAAAAAAATTTGAAACGGATAACGTTTTATGTGCTGGAAGGTTTGGAGAGTTTTTAAAACAAATCATGCAACTTGTAAAATTTGCTGTACCAATTATTATAATTGCATTGGCAGTTGTTGATTTTATAAAAGCAATGTCTGCTCAAAAAACTGAAGAGTTAAAAACAGCGGCAAATAAACTGTTAAAAAGGCTAATTATTGGAGCCATTATCTTTTTATTACCAACAATTATTGATTATATACTAAGTATTACTGGCATCAATTCAACTACTTGTGGATGGTAAAGAAAGGGAGTAAAAATTATGTTAAAAGCACTGGAATATGGTTTAACTGGTCTTTTTTTGATTATTGACGGTATTATATATTGGCTTCTAAGCCTTTTATTTTCATTGTATGCTAAACTGGCAGGAGCAGAAATTATTAAAGAGAGTTTTTTTTCAGAAATGATGGATAGAGTTTATGTAATTATTGGCGTTTTTATGCTTTTTGTTGTAGCATATTCATTATTAAAATCTTTAATTAATCCTGATAATTTATCTAAAGATACAGGAAAAATTGTAACTAATGTTATTATATCGATTGTTCTTTTAGGAATTGTTCCAGTAATATTTAGTTATGCACGTGATTTACAAAGCATTATTATAGAAGAAAATATAATAGGGAATATTTTATTTAATGATAATACACAAGACATAGCGAATACAGGAAATAATATTGCGCTTCAAGTTTTATTAGCATTTATAGATATGGATGATGATGTAGTAGGACATTTAAGACCACCTGAAGAGGGTGATAGCGAAAATAGTATTGTAGATGATGTAAAAGATTGGTTGGAATCAGATGGTGAAGGTTCAGTAACTTGGGGGCAATTAAAAGAAGTTATACGGCAAGGCCATATTAAAAACTTTATGAAAATAACCTATTTTGCTGAGCCAATCCACGAAGAACAGGGGAATTCATTCTATATCCCTATGGTTAGTGCGGTTTGTGGCTTATTTTTGGTATATGTTGTATTATCCTTTTGTCTTGATTTAGGTGTTAGAGTCGTTAAACTAGCATTTTATCAAATTATTGCACCTGTTCCTATTCTATTAAGGATTATACCAGAAAAGAAATCAGTATTTGATAATTGGGTAAAAGCAACCATTGCAACTTATATGGAAGTTTTTATAAGAATCTTTATTATTATGCTAGTTGGTGCTTTGTGTGTAGGAATATTTGAAGGAGATTTTTTACAGTTAAAAAATATAAGTGAGTATTTAGGAGGATATGTATTATGGATAAAGTAATAGTCATTTTAGGAATATTTGCTTTTGCTAAACAAGCACCAAAATTAATTGGAGATGTTTTAGGACTTGATTCTGGAAATATTAAACTTGGAATTGGTGGAAAACTTGCTGCTAATGGTGCATTTGGACTTGCAGCAATGCTAGGTGGTGGAGCCACTGCACTTACAAGAAATGTGACTCATGGTTTAAATAATATTTGTGATAATATTTATGGTGGATATAATAAATTTCATAATACAAAAGGTCAAGGCTTTGGAAATAGGGCCAAAGCATTTGGCAGTGCATTTGGTAGTGGAGTTGTAACAATTGGGAAAAATTTTTTATATACGCCATTTACTGCTGCAGGAGGGCTCGTTAGCGGAGGAATACGTAGTGGAAAAGGTGGTTTTTCTGCAAAAAAATTTGGAGATGTTGCAAAAGCAGCAGGTGAAGGTGCTGCAAATGCCATTACTGCAAGAAGTAAAAGAGAAGCATATCGTGCAAGCAATAAAATTCTTACACCAGCAGCCCATTTAGATGATGTTATTAGTGGAATAGGTAAATGGGCAGGATTAAATGCTAGTTCAGATGCTTTAAAGAAAACATTAGAAGTTTATCAACAAGGATTTGACTATAAAAAGAAATTAGAAGATTTGGCTTTAAAGAAAAGTACACAAGCAAAAGTATATGATCAACAAATTGAGGCGTTAAACATGGCTGCTATCAAAAGAGAAGATTATGGAAACGATGCCGATTATAGTGTTGCATTAAAAGATAGAGCAGACCAAATTGACAAATTAAAAAATGCAAAAGCTTATGAAGTAATGAAAGAAATAAATGAAAAATTAGGAGATTTGAGTAATCCAAGAAATGCCGAATATGCAGAATTAGTTACATCATTCGAGACATTTAGACGTCAAAATGCTAATTTATTATCTGGAATTAAAGATTTAACAAATGATGGTTGGGATGCTTCTTGGAATGGTCAAAATCCAATGGCAATGACTACATCAGCACTAAAAACTTTAGTTAGTGATATGAAAAAAGAATTCCGATATATGGAAAATCATTCTGAATTTGAAAAGAATAAAAACAAAACAGCAAGAGAATATGCAGAATTTATACAAAAAGAGGGCGAAAAAAAATAAAATAGAGGTGATTTATGAGCCTATTTTCCAAAATAAAATCATCTGTTGTTGATTGGGCAACAGGTAATTCTATTACTTTTAGTAATGAAGAAGAAATATATAAAGAAATTACTTCTTTAGTAGACAATTTAGAAGAGCAACTTGAAAATAGGATAATGAAAGGTACTCTTTCAGATAAATGGGCAATTATTAATTTTCAAAATAATATTTATACATTGTCATTATTAAAAGAATTAATTAGAGAAACATTACAAAATAGCACAACTGGAACTATGTTAGAAATGAATAATTTGTTAAATTATGCGATGCAACTTCAAAAGTTACATGATAAATATGAAGAAATCATAAAAAAAAGAGTTACAAAAATTGCACCATATAATGAAGAATTTCAAGAAATATATTATATTTTAATTGAACTTAGAAAAGTTCTGGTCTCTAATATGCACTTGAAGGCAATAGAAAGTTGTGGTTATCATGATTTCGCAGAATTTCCAAATTATGGCCATATTATAAAGTTAAAACTTGAAATTGCCAGAAGAAGAACAGTCATACTTCCTTATTTATCAGAAATCGATTATAATAAAGGAAGATAATAGAATAGGAGGATAAAAAAGGGATGAATCATAATTATTTAATACCAGCCAATTCTAAAAAATCAATGTTAATATTAGGATTTTTTACTTTTGTAGATTTAATTATATTTGGGATAGGATGTACAATCACTTTAACTTTATTGTTCTTATTTAATGATAAAGTGGAAATGGGTTCTTTATTACTTATCTTATCTCCAGCACTGGTATCAGCATTTCTAGTAATGCCGGTTCCAAATTATCATAATGTGTTACAGTTATTGACAAATATTATTTTATTTATCTTTGGTAGAAAAAGGTTATATTGGAAAGGCTGGTGTATTAACGATGACAAAGAATAAAAATATAGGAAGTAAATATACAGAAGATTGGATACCAATCAAACAAATTATGAATGGAATGATTCAATTAGAAACAGGTGAATATGTAACAGGAGTAAAAGTAGCCCCTAAAAATATATTTATCTTAGATCAAGACACTCAAAATAATGTCATTTATAATTTAAGGAACTTTTATAATACAATGGATTATGAGTTTTGGTTAATTGTAGCAGATCGACCAGTAGATATTAATGTTCATTTAAGTCAATTACAAATTCTTTACAACAATGCAAGTAGTTCTGCTATTCGTAAGTTAATTATGCAAGATATCAATAAAGCCAATATGTTTATGAGTGCAGAATATAATGTGGTTGATACAGAATACTTTATTTTATTTAAAGAAAAGAAGTTAGAAATAGTACAAAAACGTATTCATAACTTAATTAGTAACTTAGGAACATGTGGATTAAATTCAACACAAGTGTCAAACAATGATTTAAGAATGCTTATTGATAATTTCTTTAATGGTGGACAAGCCACTACGTTAGGAACGGTGATGCCAGAATGAATATAAAAGCCCAATTAGCCCCTAAGGGGATAGAATTTAAACCAACAGAAATGATGATGAGTGGCAAATATTGTACGATTTTGACTATTGTATCGTATCCTAAATATATTTCAGAAGGGTACCTTGCCAATATTACTAATATCTCTGGTGTTAAAGTTGCCATTAAACATATTCCCATTGCTTTTTCAACTTTACAAAAAATGTTAAATAAAGAAATTGCTGATTTAAAACAAAGATATCAAACGGAAAATGATAAAACTTTTCAAGAAAGAATTCGTCAGGATTATGAATCTTTAGAACAATTCATACAAATGCTCGCTGCAACGCAAGCAAGAATCTTTGATTTCCAGATGCATTTATTTATTTCTGCTGATAACAAAGAAGAATTAGAAATGAAAAAAATGCAAGTACGTAATTTCTTGGAAGGCATGGGAATGCGTGGAATACCTTTGATGTTTGAACAAGAAAAGGTATTAAAATCCATTTTGCCAATTTTTCCAAAACAAGATGTGGAAAATCGTGTTGGAACACCAATTCCGTCGGTTACTGTTGCTGCCATGTATCCGTTTATCTTTGATAGTATTAAAGATCCAGGGAACAGTATTTTATTTGGTGTAGATTTTTCAGGAGGAGTTGTTTTATTTAATCAATTTTTATATAAGATAAAAAAAGAAAACAATCGTAACAATGCCAATATGATTATTTTAGGTACGAGTGGTAGTGGTAAATCAACAGCCGCAAAATTATTAATTAGAGGTCATTTACGTAATGGGTATAAAGTAGTATGTATCGATCCTGAAGGAGAACTTGCGGAAATGACAAGAAATATTGGTGGAGACTTCCTAGATTTAGGCAAAGGTGGGCAATTTGGAATGATTAATCCACTTGAAATCGTTGTGGATGCTGATGAAGAAGAAATTGAGTCTGGTCTTGGTTATACTGTTCTTACAAGAACATTACAACAATTAAAAGCCTTTATGAAGTATTATTCACCATCTATTGAAGAAGATGTGTTAACAATGTTTAGTGAAGTAGTACAAGACACTTATAAACGCTATAAAATTGATTATGATACTGATTTTACAAAATTAACAGCAAATGATTATCCAACATTTGATGATGTTTATGCAACCATTAAAGGCAGAATTTTATCCATGCCAGATAAAACACACGAAAAAGATGTTATGGAACGCTTAGAGTTAAAGGTTCGTCCACTTGTAAAAGAATTAAAATACTATTTTACTGGACATACAACTTTAAGTATTGAAAGTGACTTTATAGTATTCAATATTCGTGAACTTATGAACAGTGATGAAAACATTAAAAATGCTTTATTCTTTAATATTTTAAAGTATGCATGGGGCTTGTGTTTAGATAAAGAAATTGATACCGTAATGTGTGTAGACGAAGCACATGTACTTCTTTCTACACGTAATGAACTTGGAGCAGAATTCCTAGCCCAAATACAAAGACGTAGTCGTAAATACAATACAGGTACGATTATTATTACACAACAACCAACAGACTTTGCAGCACCGAATGTATTGGTACATGGTAAAGCCATATTTGATAACGCTGCTTATTACTTAATTATGGGTCTTCGTAAACAAGCAACAGAAGATTTAGGAAAATTAATTGATTTAAATGATGCCGAAGCAGAAAGCATTAAATATTACAACCAAGGGGAAGGACTATTTATTTGTGGTAATAGAAGAATGCGTATTAATGTTATAGTTACGCAAGCAGAGTTAGATTCATTTGGATCTGGTGGAGGACTATAACAGAAGTAAAGTAGGTGAGTTTTATGGACTTCAATGAGGAAGAGGAATTACAAGAAGAACAATTAGAATTAGTAGAACTACCTTTAGAACAAGAGTCTCTAGAAAAATACGATTCTAATGAAGAAGATATAATAAATGAAGATGAACCAGTCCCTGAACTGGATTTTTCTAATTCTGAAAATTTTGAAAGTCCAATAAATGTAAAAAAAGCAAATACAAAGAAAAAAAATCTTTCAAAATTATTTGTCAAGAAAGTATTAGCAATCGTAGTTATAATTCTCGCAATAGTGGTATTTGTACAAATTTTGATATATTGTTTTGATTTCGATATATTTGGAGTTGGAATTCCAAGACCAAATATATATACAAAAGCCCCATCTTGTGGAAAAGTTTATTTAACTTGGGAGAATGAAAGTTATACTAAAGCAAGGCAAAAAAAAGAACCAGGTTATACTCCTATAACGGATGCTGCTTTAGTTACAGATTTAGATGAAGAAGATGATGAATATGGTGAAAGATATACATATAAAGAATATGATTATGATACCTATGTCGCGGGAGTAATATGGACAGATAATGTTAAAGCGAAAGATATAGATAATGAGATAGTGTATCAAGCAATGGCAGTGGCTGCTAGAAGCAGATTAATTGCAGAACTTCCAAATAATTGTGTAGTATTAAAAAATTATAACGAACAAGCCCAAAGTTTTACAGAGTTAGATGGAAGCGAAGAAAAATATACAGAGATTACAAACGCAGTTAGACTATCTAAAGGACTAATTATTGCTAGAAATGGCACTGCCATTTCTGCTAAATATGATATATTTAGTTATGTAAGCAAACGAATGGAAAATGATGAACAATACAAAAGTATTTATTTTTATCATATGATGAATGTGAACAAAGAAAAACAGCAATTAATACCAGCTGATTGGGTAGACAATTTGGAAAAGCAAAAAAGAGTAAACATCCCTAAGTTACATGTAAAGTCAACAAAAAAATTAGAATCTATGAGTTTGTATGGTGCAAAGTATCTACTAGAAAAAATGGATTCACAATATGATTTATATAGAATATTAGAAACCTATTATGGAAGAGATATAGAGTATTATACAATAGACAGTGCATTTAGTGAAGAATATGGAGGCATTGATGGAGAATGTAGTCCTATTTCAATGACGAGTACTTCTTTATCTCGTGAAGAATTTATTAAGTGGGCTGAAAACTATGGTAATAGCCATGGGGGAGGAGCAAAAACTTTAGCAGCAAACGCTGGAATGATATATGATATGGCTACTTCTAATGGAATTAATCCAGAACTTGTATTTGTTCGTGCAGATGTAGAAGGTTATTCTCCAGGGGCTTCTAAAAATAATTATTGGGGACTTGGTTGCACTAATACTGGTGGATATGATGCCTGTATCTCATATAGTAGTTTATCAGAAGGTGTAGCAGGTTTCTTAAGTTTTATCTCCAAATTTGGCTCATTAACAGACTTAATGGGAAAATATGCTTATTTAGGAGATTATTGGTATAATCCTGGAAGTTGGGGTACAGGCGGCTGCGTTTATGCGAGTGCTATTTATGGAAACAATATTCCAGAGCGTGTGAGAAATGCATGTGCGCCAGGTAAAACTTGTACAACAGCAGGTGGTGGAGATTGTGTCCCAACAACAGATGAAGATAAGCAGGCTTATTTATTATTTCAAGCACAATCAATGGTGAGTGCGCGAAAAAAAATATTTGGTTTAGATGCCGATATTTGTGAACCTTCTGCAAACATTGGAGAACCAGGTAGTGGTGCTTGTACAATTTATAGACAAGGTGATTCTAGATGGGGAAATATAAAATTAGGAAACTCTAAACAAACGATAAGTAGTTCTGGATGTGCAGTAACATCTGTTGCAATTGCTATCTCTTGTTCAGGCGTTCAAATTAATAACGTAGCAGCCTTTAATCCAGGAACGTTAGTGCAACGAATGAATGCAACAGGAGGATTTAAAGGTGCAAATATATATTGGACTGCGAGTGCTATTAACTATTTTGCTCCTACCTTTAAATATGTAAAATATGAAAGAAATATAAGTGGTACTGCTGAAAGTAAAATAAATATAGTACGAAATAATATGGGTAGTAATATAAGTATTATTTTACATTTTACGAATGAACGACATTTAAATGGTCATTTTGTGGTTTTAAAATCTATTTCGGGAACTAATTTTACAGTTTATGATCCTGGAAATGGTAAAGTTAATACGTATAGTGCAAATGATTTAGATGGTTTTGTAGTTTATAGATATTAAAAAGGAGAAGACTATGCTTAAAATAAAAGAATTGTTAAAAATACCAGCATTTTGGGTGATTTTTATACTTATAACTTTTGGAGTGGTTATACTACTCATATTAAGTAGAGAAGAAAAAAATGGATATTTATTACTTTCGAATATTTCTTCATATACTTGTAATAAAAGTAGTTGCAAAGATACTCCCAATGAAGAAATAGATACTACTAAAAATTTTATTGTATATAAAGAAAATCAAAATATAGGTACTTATAAATTAAAATATATTAATAAATGGAACTTTTTTGATTTAAATAATAATTGGCAAAATATAGGGGATAGTTTTATAGCAGGGAGCAATAGTTTAGAATTAAAAGTACAAGATTTTGAAACCCGTAAAATGACGAAGGAAGAGTTGAGTCTTTTGGACAAACATTTAAAAGAAAATAAAATAGATTCTTATTCACAATTAGAACAGAATGAAGTATTAGAATATGATTTTAATAAAAATGAAAAAAAAGAAAAAATAATACTAGCCTCAAATGTAAATGAAGAAACGGATGATGACAAACTTTTTGTAATTGTTATTAGTGTTGTAAATAATAAATCATCAGTTCTTCATTTAGAAATTTTTAAACAAAATGAAAATTATGAAGTCCCTGCTTATCGAATCAAAGGTATTATTAATGTAATGAATAATAAAGAAGATTATTTAGTACTATTAAAAGGATACTTTAGTGAAGTGGGAATACCAACAAATTATATTTATAAACTTACTAAAAATAATTTTGAAAATATCGTAGAATCAAAATAAAATAAATTGCTAAAAAAATAATAGTATAGTAAAATAAGAAAGAAAAAACGGAGGAATGTATTATGAAATTTAAAGTAGCGCCGAAAGACTTTGTCATGTTTATCATTTTTTGTCTATTTTTATTATATTTGTGTGCTATCGCTGTATTAAATTTTACTGCTTTTTTTGAAGAAGGGGAATTCTTTGGATTAAATCCATTCCCTGCTTTTACTGGAGATAATTTAATCTTAACCATGATAATGTTTTTTACTGCCCTTGTCATAATATTCACTTCCGTTTCATCTTATATTTTTGAAAGAGGAAAAGGAATAGGATTAGATTTAAAAGAAAAAGAAGAAAAAGGTTATTCTAGATGGAGTAAAGACAAAGAAATCCAAGAAGATAAAAATATTGAACATGTTTTTGCAAGTGATCGAAAAGTCGATGCCGCTGGAATTCCTTTAATTAACAATGGGAAAGATATTTGGGTAGACAATGGAGAATACCATAATTTAGTAATTGGTTCAACTGGTTCAGGTAAAACACAAACTATCGTTAAGCCAATGGTAAATTTACTTGCTAAAAAAGGCGAAAGTATGATTATTACGGACCCTAAAGGTGAAATTTATGAGTATAGTGCCGAATACTTAAGAGAACAAGGATATAAAATTATTGTTTTAAATTTTCGTGATCCAAAAAACGGAAATGCTTGGAATCCACTAACCCTTCCTTATCAAAACTATAAAAGTGGCAATGTAGATAAGTCTACAGAACTTTTAGATGACGTTGCCTTAAATATCATAAGAGATCCTAATAACAAAAGTGAACCATTTTGGGAAAACAGTGCTGCGGATTATTTCTCAGGTCTTGCACTAGGCTTATTTATGGATGCTAAGGAAGAAGAAGTCAACATGAACTCTATAAACTATATGAGTAGTGTGGGAGAAGAGCGTTTTGCAGCAAGTACGTATATTAAAGAATACTTTAATTTAAAGGGCCAAGATTCTAGTGCCTATATCTTTGCCTCTGGTACGATTAATGCTCCTAAAGATACAGCAGGAGGTATAACTTCTACGTTCCGTCAAAAGGTTCGTACCTTTGCTTCTCGTGAAATCTTAAGTGAAATGCTATCTTACAGTGACTTTGATATGCGCGATATTGGACGCGAAAAAACAGCCGTATTCATGATTATTCATGATGAGAAAACCACCTATCATAGTTTGCTTACGATTTTTATCAAGCAGTGTTATGAAACTTTAATTGATGTTGCCAAAGAAAATGGGGGAAAATTACAATATAGAACAAACTTTATCTTAGATGAGTTTGCGAACATGCCACCTTTAAAAGACGTAGATTCTATGGTTTCTGCAGCACGTAGCCGTGATATAAGATTTACCTTTATCATTCAAAACTTTGCCCAATTAAATGATGTATATGGAAAAGAAGTAGCAGAAGTTATCAAAGGAAACTGCGGTAACTGGGTTTACTTAATTAGTACCGAAATGGCGGCTTTAGAAGAAATTAGTAAGATGTGTGGAGAAGTAAAATCAAAAGAAAAAGAAAAAACGGCTTCAACACCTTTAGTTACAGTAACAGATTTACAAAAATTAAAACTGTTTGAAGCAATTATTATTCGTTTAAGAAAATATCCATTTAAAACAAAATTAGAACCAGATTTTAAAATGGATTGGGGAATTAATCGTAAAAAAGCAGTACTACCTGTTCGTGAAGCAAGAGAAATATCTTTATTTGATGTTAAAAAGTATGTATCAGAAGAGAAAAGAAAAGCCATGCTGGAAAATTTAGATAAAAATCAAAACACACCAGGTATGGGACTTCCTGGAATGCCAGGTTTTGGCAACCCTAGCGGAATGCCTGGTATGGGAAATATGCCAAGTATGACTGGTATGAATAATAATATGCCACCATTTGGAAATCCAAATCCATTTATGAAAGATATGAATGGAATGGGAATGGATCCATTTAAAGCACCAAATCCGTTTTTAAAAGATGCACCTATGTCAAATGAAGATATTGATAGAATGATTGCCGATATTGATAAAAAACTAAAAGAATTAGATGAAGAAGAGGCACGACAAAAAGCCGAAATGGAGAAAAAAGAAGCCCCAAAATTAGAAGACACAAAAGAAGAAATAAAGGAAATTAAGAAAGAGGAATCTTATGCTCCTAAAGTAGATGAAATTACAACTCCTGAAAAAGAAAAGAAACAAAAAAATGTAAAAAAAGAAGAGGATAAACTTCCAGATAAACCGAAAATTAATATTGATGTAGATAGTGTTATAGTAAATGATAATATTATTACAGACGATGAATTCTTTGATGATTTCTTTGGAGACGAATAAAAAAGAATTTTATAAACCTAGGAAATTTCAGTTTTTTCTAGGTTTAATTTTTACTAATAACAATAAAGAGTGAAGCAATGAATTATATACTTATAAATAAAAATATAAAAGTTTCAATATTGGATGAAACATTATAAACTCTGAAGAAGTTAATTATTTTTAATAATGAATTAATGATAACAGAAGATTAGTTACTAACCCTCTGCTTTTTTTATTTCTCACATATAATATAGTGGTGAAGGAAATGAAAAGAATAGATTTAAATGTCTATAATCCAAGTATGGGAACCCTAATTGATGTATCAGATGAACTTACCTTTAAAAAAAATCCTTATCCAGGATGCACAAATATACCCTATCAAAAGTTACTATTGCATTATAAAGAATTGTTAAATAAAAACAAAAAATACTACATTATGTGTTTAAAAGGAATTCATAGTCGTAAAGTAGTAAGTATTTTAGAATTCTATGGATATGATGTCACCCAAGTTACAAAAAATAGTGAAACTTTAGAAAGTTAAAAAAACACCTCCAGAAAATTGACGTATACTAAAAACTATATTACAATAAAAATACAAAATACGTTAGGGAGGTTTTTGCATGGAAAAAAAAGATATGACTATTTTAGTCGGAAACAATTCAAAAACTTATCGTTTTTTCATAACAATAAATGGTAAATTAGAAGAGGCACCTATTAAAAAAGTAGAAAACCAATCTGTAGTAGATATTTATAAAAAGGTTCTAAATAATTTTTTCTACGAATGCTCAGAAGAAAAAACAAAGAGAAAACGCTTAACTTATGTTGGTTATAATACATTCAAGCCAAATCGAAAGAGTGAAGAATATTTAGGAATCAAACTACAAAATAGTAAAGAAGAAAAGTTAAATATTTATTTTACGTCAAAGTCTTTAGAAGCATTTGATAATCTGGATCGTTGGATACAACAAATAAAGGTTAGTGATTTTAATGATTACGCTAACGAATATATTGAGAAGAATAGTGTAAGAAGAATGACAATTCGCCCTGCTATTGATGATAAAAGTTCTATAGTGTATATTTTTGATAATGAAGAGTATAATTCTTTGCGGATTCAAAGACAACTTGGATATTATTATCGAAAAAGTGGACATGTTATAGATGAACTTGATGTGGCAAATATTTGTAATATAATCCGCAAATTTATTAATCATAATTTAGAAAATCATCCTAGATATGAATACAATGACATTTTAAGAATTAAATGCGACAAAAAAATTCATTTAGAAATAAAAGATGGGGATTTAATAGATCAGTTAGAAAAGAAAAGAATCCTAGATGATTTATGGTTAGTTATGAATGGAGTTATAGAAAAAATGCCTTTGCAAGAAGAATCAATACTTCAAAAAGAAGAATTAAAAAGAAAAAGAATAAAATATTTAGAAAGAAAAAACTTGCCATAAATTTAACATTGAAAAATCAGATTGGAGAAATAAAACTTTGTAATTAGTGGTATAATATTAGAAGTGATAGAATATGATGGAATTTATTACAAATTTAGATAATTTAATCAATACTTTTTTAAACAGTATCGGAATTTATGGGCCATTATTAGGCTGTTTTTGTATTTTAATTGAATCCATAGTTCCCATACTTCCTTTATTTGTTTTTATTACAATTAATTTTTTAGTATTTGGAAATATCGTTGGTTTTTTCATATCCTGGTTTTTTACGGTTTTAGGGTGTTTAATGTCTTTCTTCATATTTCGAAAAAAAATTAAGAATTGGTTTGATAAAAAAGTAAAAGATAGTAAGAAACTAACAAAAGTTATGAATGTGGTAAATAAAGTAAAATTGGAACAATTAACGGCTATTATTGCCGTTCCTTTTACCCCTGCATTTATGGTAAACATTGCAGCAGGATTATCTACAATGCATTTAAAAAAATTTTTAATTGCTCTTTGTATTGGAAAAGTATTCTTAGTTTTGTTTTGGGGATTTGTAGGAACAAGTTTAGTTCAAAGTCTAACACACCCTATAGCCTTAATCAAAGTCGTAGTACTAGTAGGTATCGCTTTTGTCATAAGTAAAATTATAAATAAAAAATTTGAATTAGATTAGTGAGGTTGTAATGGTATATGTTATTTTAGGATTATTAATTTTTATTGTCTTTTTATTAATTATTTTACTTGTAAAAGGAAAAGACACCAATGATACAACAGAAAGATTAGGGCGTTTTGAAACGAATATTACAAAAGAAATAGGAGAATTTAAGATTGATTTTGCAAAAGATTTACGTAAAGATTTCGAACATTTAAATGAACAAATGCAAAATAAAATCAATTATATGAATGAGAAAGTAAATGAAAGATTAGATGACAATTTTCAAAAATCAAATAAGACATTTACAAGTATCCTAGAAAGATTGACTAAAATTGATGAAGCACAAAAGAAAATAGATGGTTTATCTACAGAAATCGTGTCTTTACAAAGTGTCTTAACGGATAAAAAAACACGTGGTATTTTTGGAGAAGTAAATTTAAATTACATTTTAACGAGTGTCTTTGGAGAAAATACAAAAGGAATTTATGAAATTCAAGCAAAACTATCTAATGGATTTATTGCAGATGCAATACTTTATGCCCCAAACCCATTAGGAACAATTTGTATTGATTCGAAATTTCCTTTAGAAAATTACCAAAGAATGACAGATAGAACTTTGTCCAAAGAAGAAAGAGAGATAGCATGCAAACAATTTAAAATGGATGTAAGAAAACATATTGATACTATCAGTAGCAAATATATTGTGCCTGGAGAAACAGCAAATGAAGCCATTTTATTTTTGCCAGCCGAAGCCATATTTGCAGAACTTAATGCCTATCACTCTGAATTAATAAAAGAAGCCTATAACAAACGTGTTTGGATTACAAGCCCTACCACCTTAATGAGCACTTTAACAACAATTGGTATGATTTTAAAAAATATGGAAAGAGATAAATATGCCAAAGTAATTCATGAAGAATTAAATAAACTTTCTTTTGAATTTGCTCGTTATAAAGAACGTTGGGATAAATTATCACGTAGTATTGATACTGTCACAAAAGATGTAAAAGAAATTAATGTCACCACAGATAAAATCACCAAAAGATTTAATTCCATTAATAGCGTTGATGTTGAACAATTAGAAAATCATTATAATAGTAAAGAATAAATTTATACAAATTAGGAATTATAGTCCCAATTTGTATAAAATGAAATAAAAAATCAGGAGGGTGAAATGGATAAAAAAGACGTATTAGAAACAATACAAACAGTAATAAAATACGAGACAGATAATATAAAGAAAAAGGAATTTAAATTAAAAAATATAAATAGTAGAGAGGAGATCACCATATCTTTAAATAATTTAAAAAAATAGTTGCAATTATAAGAAAATAAAAATTACTAAAATGAAAGGAACTACTATCCAAGTAATTCCTTTTTTAAGTTATCTAAAATAAATAAAGATAAACAACGCCAAACATACACAGTAGATAGAAAACTTCCACAATTTTCCTTTTTTTACTAAATTCGATAACCACTTATAAGAAAAGTAAGTCACAATTCCAGCAAAAATCATACCCACTACATAACATGGAAGCAAACTACTGCTTGCCGGATTCTCTAGAAAATCTAACATCCCAAGTCCCATAGAAGCAACACTAACAGGGAAGTAAAGCATAAATGTATATTTCAGGGCAGAGTCTTTTTTCAATTTACAAAGCAAACAACCCACTAGCACAATACCACTACGACTAATTCCAGGACATAATGCTACCATTTGTAAAAGGCCAATTACGATAGCGTCTTTATAAGTAATATCTTTATCTTCTTTGTCTCCATTTACGTTTTTAACTAGAAATAAAGAAATAGCAGTAATTAAGAAGGCTACTCCTAGTAATTTTATATTTAAAGCCTGCTCAATATTATCTTTAAACAAAGCACCTATAATGCCCACTGGAATACTTCCTACAAGAATTAGCATACAATACTTAAAATCATTTTTTACAATCTCTCTTTTTTTCTTATTAAAAATATAAGTGAAGAAAGACTTTATAAGTTTCAAAATGTCTGGTAGAAAAATAAATAATATGGCTAAAAACGAACCAAAATTTACAAATATCTCAAAATTCAAATCTTGGAGCATGTCTGTATTAAAAATATTTTTAAATAAAAACAAATGTCCACTAGAAGAAATAGGTAAAGGTTCTGTAAACCCTTGTAAAATCCCAAGTAGAATGTAAATTATATATTTCATATGATCACCTACTTAATTATATAATAAATTCACAAAATAAGAAATAAAATTAAATAGGTGAATGTATGAATGTATTAAGTGCCATTTTTGGAACAATTTTAGCAAGTATTGGGTTTATGTTTATTCTTTTATATACAAATTTAATGACAATGGGGTATAGTTTTTTTGATTTTGTTAAATTTATTAGTAAAAGAGTAGAATGTTTGTTGTTTGTGATGGGAATTTGTATTATTGTTTTATCTTTTGAAAGGAGCATAAAAAATGTATTATTATTACGACGTTCTTCTAAATTTCACATCTGATGATGAATTATTTTCTTTCTATGAATGGGAAGAAAGTGACCAAGTAGAATTTATAAAAAAAATCCCTATATTTCGAACAAGTAATATCTGTTTACTAGATAACTTACAATATAAAATAAAATACGAAACTACTTTAGTAGAGCAAATAAAAAACAAAACAATTGTTAAATCGAATCATTCTTTAGAAAATACTTTTTTGATTAGTGATAGTAAAAATGCTTTAGCACTTGAATTAAACGACGAAGGTTTAGTAATTAGTAGAAGTAGATTATTACTTTCAGATGAAATAAATCTAAGTGAAGTTATGTTTACCATGAAAGAAAGTGCTTTATCTTATGAAAAATTAGAAAAATATCCCGTAAGTACGGCTTTACGTCAAGAAAGTAAAATAAAAAAACTTATAAAGTGCGAAATTGATACCTTATATCAAGAAAAAAATCTGAGTAAACTTAAATACTTATACTGCGAATGGTTCAATAAAAATAATGAAGATATAGAATGTATTTACAAAGATATGACGAATTCTTTACAGAAGGAATATGATAACAATTTAAAAAGAGTTTATGATTTCATTAAACTCTCGTATAACAATAGTCGTTAGTATCTACCTAATCCTAATTTTTTTGTAACTTCTTCAAATTTTTGTTTAGCAATTTCTTGTACTTTCATTTTTCCTTGATTTAGAACTTCATCTACAATACCAGAACTCATATATTCTTGGTATTTTTTTTGAATATTAGTAAAAGTTTCTACTACCAAATCTGCTACTTCTTTTTTAAGATTTCCATAGTTAGAATCCTTAAACTTTTCTTCTACTTCTTTTATTTCCATGTTACTTAAACAAGAGTAAATCGTAAGCAAGTTTGAAATACCAGGTTTTGCTTCAACATCATAATAAACTTTATTATCACTATCTGTAACTGCAGCCATAATTTTTTTTCGTAACACTTCTTCTTCATCTAAAAGAAACAAAATTCCTTTTGTATCTTCATCTGATTTACTCATCTTTTTCGTAGGATTTTGTAAATCCATAATTTTGGCACCAACCTTAGGAATCAAAGGCTCTGGCATTACAAAAGTATCTCCATATTTTTTATTAAAACGGTGAGCAATATCACGCGCAAGTTCCACATGTTGTTTTTGATCGATGCCAACAGGAACAAAATCGGCATCATATAAAAGAATATCGGCAGCCATTAAAATGGGGTAAGTAAATAAACCAACACTCACATTTTCGCGGTTTTTACTTTTATCTTTAAACTGTGTCATTCTATTTGCTTCTCCCATATAAGTGTGACATTCTAAAATCCAAGAAAGATTAGTATGGTATAAATTTTCAGATTGTAAGTAAATTGTATTTTTTTCAGGATCAATCCCGCAGGCTAAATATAATGCTACATTTTTTTTAATGCGCATCTTTAAAAGTGTTGGATCTTGTGGTACCGTAATAGCATGTAAATCAGGAACAAAGATAAAAGAATCATATTCTTTTTGATAAGCAACACTTTGTTTAATTCCGCCAATAAGGCTACCTAAAGTTAAATCTCCACTTGGCTGTAAACCAGTTAATAATCGTTTCATATTTCATCACCTAGGCTTTATTTTATCATAAGAAGTATAATTTGAATACATTTAGAGAAAAATAAAAATAAATAAAGAAAGAAGGCAATTATGAAAAAAATAATTATTTTTTTAGTAACTTTATCTATGGTAGTAGGATGCGCTTGTCAAACTGATAAAGCAAGTGATGCTGTAAAAGAGTATTTGACTAAATACAATAATCAAGATGAAAAAGTATTAACAGGACTAGAAGATATTATAAAAGAAGAAAATTTGAGTGAAGAACAAGGAGAGAAATACAAAGAAGTTATGACAAAACAATATAAAGATTTGAGTTATAAAATCACGAATGAAATGTATAATGGGGATGAGGCAACCGTAACTACAAAAATAACGGTGTATGATTTATATAATGCTCAAAAAGAAGCAGAAGAATACCAAAATAACAATCGTCGTGAATTCATAGATGAAGATGGAAATTATGATAAAGATAAATTTCTAGATTACAAATTAGAACAAATGAAAAAAACAACCAAAACGATCGAATACACCATAGACTTTACAGTAATAAAAAAAGATGGCAAATGGACTTTAGAAAATATAAGTACAGAAACGCTTGAAAAAATTCATGGAATTTATAACTACACAAATGATTAAGGAGAGCGGGGACTCTTCTTTTCTTTGGAAAATTAAAAAGCCAAAGGTAAAGCCAGATTTATACCTAAATTTTATATTCAATTTTCAAAAGGACTAAAAATGTCCTTTTTTTCATACAATTTTGTAGTGATGCTTATGAAAAAATTTATAGTGTTGTTATTGTTTTTAAGTTGTATTCCCTTAAAGGTAAATGCTCTTTCGGCAAGAAATATTATCGCTATGGATATGGATACCAATCGTATTTTATATGAAAAAGATGCGAACAGTGAACATTTAATTGCAAGTATTACAAAAATTATGACGGCTGTAGTGGCTCTAGAACTCGCCGATACAAATAGTGATGTTACTGCCACAAATACAATTTTAAAAGCATTCGGTAGTGCTATTTATATTGAAGTGGGAGAAACAATGAAATTAAAAGATTTATTATATGGTCTTATGATGCGTAGTGGCAACGATGCAGCGCTTGCCATCGCTGAATTTGTAGGAGGTGATGTTGATAAGTTTGTTCTGTTAATGAACCAAAAAGCAAGAGAAATTGGTATGAACAATACCAAATTTATAAATCCACATGGACTGGAAAACAATGAAGGAAACGGAAATACATCGACTGCCTATGACATGGCGATTTTATCTAGTTATGCCATGCAAAATAATACATATAAAGAGATTGTAAGTACTAAAAATTATGTAGCGAAAAGTGATAGAAAAACCTATTCTTGGTCGAATAAGAATAAAATGTTAAGTTTATATGAATACACAACGGGAGGAAAAACTGGATTTACGGAGAAAGCAAGACGTACCCTTGTTTCCACGGCTTCAAAAGACAATAAAAATATCACCGTTGTTTCCTTAAATGATCCAGATGATTGGGATGATCATAAATACCTTTATGAAACTTTATTTCGAGAATATGATAGTGTAAAAGTAGTAGATAAGAATAACTTTACTGTTGAAAATGAAACTTTTTACAAAAACGATACTTTATATATAGAAAAAGATATTTATTTAATGGTAAAAGAGAAAGAAAAAGAAAGTATTTCTCTTGATTTTAGACTAGAAAAATTAAACGATTATAAAACTGGAGATATTGTAGGAAAGGTAAAAATAAAATTAGGGGATAAGATGGTAAGAGAAGAGAATATTTATGTAGAAAAAAAAGAGCAAGAAGAATCAAAGAAACAAAATATATTCCAAAAAATTTTAGGATGGTTTAAACATGATTAACAAAATATGGGGTTTTTTTATTATAGTAGGAATTATTTTTACCATTTTTTTTGGAAGTGTAAGTGACTTAAATGATACTATTTTAAATAGTGCTACAAATGGAGTAGGTATGGTTATGGATTTACTCCCTATTATTGTACTATGGTCTGGAATTATGAAAATTGCTGAAAAAAGCGGCATGCTTACTAAAATGGGAAACTTTGTAAAACCAGTATTAAGTAAACTTTTCCCATCATTAAAAAAAGATTCAAAGGCTTTAGGATATATTACATCGAATATTTGTGCAAATGCTCTAGGTCTTGGGAGTGCTGCTACACCTTTTGGATTAAAAGCCATGGAGAGTATGCAAGAAGAAAACAAGAAAAAAGACGAAGCCAGTGATGCGATGATTACATTTCTAGTATTAAATACAAGTGGAGTTACGATTGTACCTACAACTGTCATTGCCCTTCGTATGATGCATAAAAGTGCCAACCCAGAAGAAATAATCATTACTGCTATTTTAGCAACTGTTTGCGCTAGTATTGCCGGACTTACATTAGATTATATTAGAAGAAAGAGGAAAGTAAAATGAGCACCATATCTAAATTAATTATCCCTTTATTTGTATTATTCGTGGTTTTTTATGCCTTTAAGAAAAAAGTTATGATTTACGATACCTTTTTAGAAGGAGCAAAAGAAGGGTTAATTACTGTATTTCACATTTTCCCATCTATAATTGCTATGGTATTTGCGATAAATATCTTTTTAAATAGCCATCTTTTAGAAACTATGTTTAGTGTAATTTCTCCTATTTTAACAAAAATAAATTTACCATTAAACATTTTACCTATGGCTTTTGTACGTCCCATATCTGGAACAGCCTCTTTGGCAATTATGAATGATATTTTTGCGAATTTTGGACCAGACTCTTTTGTTGGAAGGCTTGCATCAACCATTCAAGGGTGTACAGATACGACGATTTATGTACTAGCCTTATATTTTGGAAGTATAAAAATAAACAAGACAAGACATGCATTATCAACTGGTTTATTTGCAGATTTCATTGGAATTATTGCTAGTTTTATAGTCGTAAGTTTAATTTTTTAAAAGTTGATTTTTTTGGCTTAAATACAGGATCTATCCAGTATTTGGTAGCATTTTTTAACCGCCCACAATTTGACACACATTTAAGAATATGATAGTATAGAAACCGTTCCGCAAAAAAAAAGAGGTAGAGTAAAAATGAAAAAATTACCGTCGGTTAAGGCCGCAATGGCCATAACCACGATTCTTCTTGTAAACATCTGCACTGTAAAAACGTTAGATGGAACAAAAAGTAGGGAAGATAGTTTTGCTGTTCTTCCAACCAAAAATATGTTGGTAAGTAGTATTAGTAACAATACGTTACTAAGTAGTGAAAATGCTAGTGAATTACTAGCGATAAATGACAAGACTGAAACGAAAGAAACAACAAAGGAAAAAACAGAAACAAAAAAAACGGAAAGTAAGTCTACAAAAACAACAAAAACAAACAAAAAGATTGTCTATGATGGCATGACGTTGGAACAGTTGGCCAAAAAATTAGACAAAAATCTAAAATCAACATTAAAAGGATATGGTATGGTATTTGCTAAGTCATCAATTAAATATGGCGTCGATCCTTATCTTGCGGTGTCAATCGTTTTACTAGAAACTGGTTGTTCATCAGGAACTTGTAGTTATCTTACAAGAAAATGTAATAATGTTGGAGGAATGAAAGGAAAAAATACTTGTGGAGGAAGTTCTTATGCAAAATTTAGTTCTTTAAGTGCAGGTATTGAGGCTTTCTTTAAAAATTTATCCAATAATTATTACAAAAAAGGATTGAAAACGCCAGAGTCAATAGGGAAAAAATATGCGGAAAGTTCGACTTGGGCATCAAAAGTTAGATACTATATGAAAAAAATAAAAAATAGTTAATGTTGATGTAAAAGAAAAGTGTAAACCTACATTTTTCTTTTTTCTTGCCTTTTTATGAGAATATAGTATAATTATGATATATGATAAAGGGGATTGATATCATGGATAATCAACAAAATAATACAAATGGAATGAATGGAAATACAATAGGGAGTATGGAAAATCCAACGACCAATCCAAACGTAGGTGTAAATTTAAACAATACAACAGTGGAAGTAAATCATAATACAGTTTTCCCAAATCATGGAAATGGAGAAAACGATAGTTTAGTAAATGCAGATTCAAAACCAGAAATAATAAAAGAAACAGTAGAGAATACTGTACCAATAGACACTGTAACACCTGTAAAACCAACCTTAGATTCTATTTTAAATGGAACAGTAGAACCAGTAGCAACAACAGTAGAAACATTGGCTCCAATAGCAGAACAACCAAAAGAAATTATAAATCCAGTTGAAACTGGAGAAGCGGTAGTAGATCCATCAATGAGTACTAACGTAAATACAAATAACACCATTTCAACTGTACCAATAAATTCGGTAGAAGAAAATGCAATAGCATCAAATGAGACCATTGCACCTATACCGCAAGCAATTCCTACACCAACAGTAGTAAATGATTTGACAAATACCGAAATTAAAATAGAAAGTATTCCAGAAGAGCCAGTGAATCTGGTAACTCCAGAAAGTACCAAAGTAGAAGAAACACTAGTAGAAAATACAGAGCCAGCAAATTCAATGAATACTGAAATAAACAGTGAACCAGTGATAGAAACAATTGATACTTTAGCAGAAGAACCAATAAAAGAAGTAGTAGACTCCGTTCCAGTAGAAATGAATCAAACCATTGCACAACCAGAAGCATTAGATACTCCAGAAGAACCTGTGAATCTAGCAACTCCAGAAAGTGCCAAAGTAGAAGAAACACCACAACAACCATCAATAGATGACTTTAATGCCGTGCCAGTTCCACCTGTATTTGAAAACAATAAAAAGAAAAAAGATAGAAAAGGAAATTCTAAATTAGTTATTGTCATTTTACTTCTTATTTTAATTGCAGCAATAGGTTTTGGCGTATATTATTTTCTTGCATTAGCCAAAAATAAAACAACAAATACATTTACTACAAAAGAAGTAAAATTAGAATTGGGAAGCATTTTGTCTTATAGAGTAGAGGATTATGTAACACTTCAAGGCTTTAAAGCAGAAGACTGTGCCTTAAATTTAGAAAATGTCGATATTAACAAGGTAAGTACATATAAATATACAGCGACTTGTGGAAAAACAACAACAGAAGGAACAATAATTGTAGATGATACAACTAAACCAGAAGTGATTACAAATGACTTAACCCTGTTACCAAATTCTACGTTGAATGCTTCTGATTTTATTGAGCAATGTATCGATGCTTCTAAATGTTCTTATGAATTTGTTGGAGATGTAACCAATATTACTAAAAATATCGGGGAACATGAAGTAGAAATTATTGTAAGTGATGAATATAATAATCAAAATACTGTAAAAGCAAAAGTAACCATTTCAAGAACAGCACCAGCAAAATATTTAACCTGTGTAAAAAAAGAAGAAACTTTAGAAGACATTTCTGCTACTTTTGTAGATTCCTATAAAATAGGAGTAGATGCAAATGATAATTTCTTTAATGCAACTAGAAAAGCAGAATTTAAATTTAATACTTTAAATGATTACACTAGTATAGTAAATAGTTATGATAATACAGTAGGAATACATAATATTATTGGACAAGAAACATTTAATGAAAATGGAAAAAGTATTATTTTAAAATCTAATAAAACTTTAGAAGAGATGAATAAAGATTTAAATGGAAAACTACCAAATAATATTAACATTTTAAGAGCATTCCTATCAGGACTTGGATATACTTGTAATTAAAGAAAATCGATTGGTTTTCTTTTTTTGATGATTGAAAATAAAGAGAAAATAATTTATAATGTAGATAAGATAGATGGAGGAAAGAATGAAAAAAG
>CANOWY010000008.1 GCA_947571135.1 uncultured Mycoplasmatota bacterium | reverse complement strand
AATAACGAACTTGTAGAAAGAACAACGGATACTATTTTCTTGCTTAAGGACATGGTAAATATTAAAACAAGTGATAATAAAACTTTAGTTGTAAAATATGAAAAAGATAAAGTTGTAAAAGAAGATTGTGTTATTGTTCGTTCTTTAAAAGAAAAAAGCAGATGTTGTTATTATGAAGATATGATATATAATAAAGAAGATGGAGGTCTTTATGAATAGGAAAGAATTTTTGAAAAAATTACGAAAACGTCTTTCTTTTTTAAAGAAAGATGCTTTGGAAAAAGAAGTTCTTTATTATATAAATAAAATTGATAGTTCTAAACTTTCCGATGTTGAGGTGATTAGTAGTTTTGGTTCTTTAGATGATATTGTAAAGGAAGTTTCAAAAAAATATGGAATAAGTTCTCAAAGTGCATCTAAAAAAGAATTTTGGTTTACAAGATTTTATAATGATTTAATCAATTTGAGTACGATTTTAAAAAATAGCGATGGTAAGAAAAGAGGAAAAATTCTTTTGGATATTTTGCTTTTGATTGCTGTTACTTGTGTATTAAAGATTCCCTTTATTTTTGTGAGGGACTTAGGAGATCGTTTAACAGAAACTATATTTGATAGTAATATTACGATTTTAGCCATATGGGGACTTGTTGTCGAAATTTTTTATGTGATAGTTGCTTTGTCTTTCTTTATTAGAACCTTTGAGAAGTGGTTTAAGAATATGAAATAGAAGATGGTGAAGCGTCTTCTTTTTGTTATTTAGATAGCATGTTATGCTACAATTATATAAATTGAGGTGTAAATATGAAGCAATACCAAATTAGTCAAGAAGATATGAATACTCATTTTTTTCATTTTACTAATGAAAAAAATTTAAAAAGTATAAAAAAAAATGGCTTAACCCCTTCTATTGGTGCTCATGCAAAATATATTGAAAAGAATGAGAAAGTATTTTTTGTTGAAGGTTTAGATAATTTTTTTATTCTTTTGGATTGCTGGATAAATTGCTATTTTTATATACCTATCATTCCATTCGTTTATAAATTAGGTGCTTTCTTTTTGAGGAAAAAGTGGTTTCCTATGTTTATTGCAGATGGTTATTTTGGAGTACTTAAGAAAAGTAAAATCCAACGAAAAAGAGCTTTTAAAATTTTTGACCGTTTTTTGGATGATTCAATTGTTCTAAAGTTAAATTTAAATGAAAATATAGATTTCTCTTACAAGGATATTGATGAAATTAAAGCAAGAGGGTATAAGAAAAGACATTTAATTTTGATGGGATATTCAGAAAAATATTCGTCAGTTGAAAATACCAGTATGGATAGGTGGAATATGCACACTTTTGCTCATCATGGTGTTATTCCTGAAAAAATTGAGTTTTGTATTTTAGAGAATGGTAAATATAAGTTAAGAGATATATTTAACTATTGTTTAGAGAATACGAGTTTAGATATTGAAAATATTTGCCCTGTTCTTTTTGATTACTTAAAAAGTAGAGAACTTATTTAATAAAAGTGCTACACAATTTATTTTTAGTTTTATAATATTTTAAATTTCCTTTCGCTCGATATTTTTAGATGTTAACATTTTGTGTTTATCTTGTTTATTCATAAATACAATTTCATAGCCACATACATTGGCTATTTTTTCAATGGTTTCAAAGTTTATGTCCGTTTTCATTCTTTCATAATCGCTTAAAGTGCTTCTTCCTAAAAAGGTTAGTTCCGCTAATTGTTCTTGAGTATAACCTTTTTCTCTTCGCATAGTTTTTATTATTTTTCCTATCATTTTTACACCTTCTGTTATAATTGTCGTGTTTTTCCGAATTTATTTCTTGAAATGTGGAGTAATACGGAATATAATATTACTATGATTGTGGAGAAATTCCACATAGAAAGGAATCAAAAATGAAGTTAAAAAAATGCAAGAAAAACAAAAAGGTGAAGAAAATAGGGATAGGAAGTGTAATTGGTATATTGCTATTAATAGGAGGAATAACTTTATATAAAACATTTGCGCTGTATGAGGAAAAGAAAGAATTTGATGTACTAAGAGGAAAAATAGGAGAATTTGTAGAAAATGATTTAGAACTTGCTATGACAGTAGATGGAAATCATACGAATGAGGTTCCAAGTAAAGGGAAATATTATGTAGAAGTGACTTGCGATAATGGTGCTGAAGGAAGATGGGATTATGATGCATGGACAGTAGTAGTTGGAAATATGACTAAAACAAAAGTAAAATGTATGATTGAATTTAAAAGTCCAGGAACGTTAATGGCTACAACACCAAATAATACAAGTGCGTTTTGGGGTCATAAAGAGAGTATAACAAGAATCGTATTTGAAAATAGAATAAAACCCTATGCGAATGCTAGTTACACTTATGATGTATCTGATACGCAAGATGGAAGTGTAATGAGTTATATGGTTGCCAATGAAAGTGATACTTCTACTTTTACCTTATATATTCAAGGAAATGGAGGAGTAACGGCTAATACAAATAGTCATGCGTTATTTAATGGTTTTGTAAATACAACAAGTATAGAAAATTTAGAGTATTTGGATACAAGTAATGTTAAGGATATGTCTTTTATGTTTAGACAATTAGAAAATATAACTAGTATAGATGTAAGTTCTTTAAATGTTAGTAAAGTTACCAATATGATGGATTTATTTGGATATGATTATAAATTACAGACAATTATTGGTTTGGAAAATTGGGATACAAGTAATGTATCAGTAATGAGAGGTGTATTTTATAAAAATAAGTCTTTAGAAAGTGTCAATTTAAGTAATTTTAAAACTAATAATGCTATCAGTATTGCTGTTATGTTTTATGAATGTCTAAAATTATCGACGATTGATTTAAGTAATTTTAATATTGATAAAGTAGTTGACACTGAAAAGATGTTCTTAGGGATGCCAAATACTACAAAAATTAAAGCCAATGAAAATATTCAAGAATGGATTTTAACTTTATCAACAACGGATCGTCCTTCGGCTTGGTCTGAAAATAATTTTTTATAATTTTTTCTACTTAGTGAAGTGATATAATTGGTTTTGAAAATGTATATTATATATATAATAAAAATATATTATAAATATATAAGCAATAATTTGTTTGGCTGTAGTTAGTATATTATTTCTGTTAAGATATTCTTTACATTTTTGTGTAAAGGAATATTGGGTGTTTTTCTTGCAAAGTGCTCTTTTTTGGTGTATAATTTGACAGTTGAAAGAAGTTGAGTTTCTATGGATAAAATTATAAATATTGCCGTTGTAGCACATGTTGATGCAGGAAAAAGTACATTAGTAGATGCATTATTGGAGCAAAACGGTGTGTTTTCAGAGCATGATGAAAAAGTAGATTGTGTTATGGATAGCAATGACATTGAAAGAGAACGTGGAATCACTATCTATTCTAAAAACTGTGCCATTCGTTATAAAGATGTTAAAATTAACATTGTGGATACTCCAGGGCATGCGGATTTTTCAAGTGAAGTGGAACGTGTCATTAAGACAGTTGACACCGTTGTACTTTTAGTTGACTCTGCAGAAGGGCCAATGCCTCAAACTAGATTTGTTTTAAAGAAAGCCTTGGAACAAAATCTAAGACCTATTTTATTTATTAATAAAATTGATAAAAAAGATGCAAGACCCCTAGAGGTTGTGGATATGACATTTAATTTATTTATGGAGTTAAATGCAACAGATGAACAACTTGATTTTCCAATTATTTATGGGGTTGCAAGAGATGGAATTGCCAAGAAAAGTTTGGAGGAGGAATCTAATTCTATTGCTCCTTTGTTGGATACTATTTTAGAAGTTGTAAAACCTTTTGAAGGAAATGAAAGTGATCATTTACAATTGCAAATTTCTAATTTAGGATACGATGAATATATTGGTCGACTTGGAATTGGTAGAGTTACAAAAGGTTCTATTAAGGCAGGACAAATGGTAGCACTATCTAAAAATGATGGAAGTTTAGAATCATTCAAAATTACGAAAGTTTTTGTAAATGAAGGTTTAAATAAGATAGAAAAAAATATTGCTTATTATGGAGATATTGTTACCATTGCTGGATGTCCTAATATTTCTATTGGAGATACGATTTGCGATAAAGATCATATAGATCCTCTTCCTCCTATTGAGATTGAAAAACCAACATTATCTATGAACTTTCTAGTTAATAATTCTCCTTTTGTTGGAAAAAGTGGTAAGTTTTTAACCACTCGCCATATTAAAGAAAGACTAGAACGTGAATTACAAACTAATGTAGGATTAGTAGTAGAACCTTTAGAAAATGCTGATGGTTATAAAGTAAGTGGACGAGGAGAACTACATTTATCTATTCTTTTAGAGAATATGCGTCGTGAAGGATATGAACTTTCTGTTTCAAAACCACAGGTATTGATGGAGGAAAGAGATGGTAAAAAGTATGAGCCATTTGAACGTGTTATTATAAATTGTCCAGAAGAATATTCAGGAACAGTAATTAGTGATTTACAAGAAAGAAAAGGACAATTACTTGTTGTATCTAGTGAAAATAATCAAGCCCATTTAGAGTTTAGTGCTCCAACACGTGGTTTGATCGGATATAGAAGTGCATTTATTACCAATACGCGTGGAGAAGGAATAATGGTTCGTAGTTTTGAAGAATATAAACCGTTTGTAGGAGAAATTACAAGACGTAAGAATGGTGTTTTGGTTTCTATGGAAAATGGAAAAGCCTTAGGTTATTCTCTATGGAATTTACAAGATCGTGGTACTTTGATAATTGAACCAGCAACAGAAGTATATATAGGGATGATCGTGGGAATTCATAACCGAGATAATGATTTAGATGTCAATCCTTGTAAAAATAAAAACTTAACGAATACACGTAGTAGTGGTGCAGATGAAGCCATTAATTTAACAACACCTAAGAAATTTACATTAGAAGAAGCGTTAGAATTTATTGAAGATGATGAATATGTGGAAGTAACCCCAGAGGACATTCGTCTTCGTAAAGAATATTTAGATCCAAAAGATAGATATAGAAATAAAAAAGTGGCTTAATAAGTCATTTTTTTGAATTAAACGTGTTATAATATATTTAAGAATTGCCTTGGAGGTGTGAAGATGAGAACTTTTTTTTAAGTCAGGCATAAACTTTTGATTATGCCAAATAGGAGGCATAAATGTTTGAAGTTAAAAATTTAACTATTGTACAAAATGATAAAACAATCATTGAAAACTTATCTTTTACTTTGAATAAAAGGGATAAACTTGCCATTATTGGAGAAGAGGGCAATGGAAAATCTACTTTAATTAAAACTTTACTAGGAATTTGTGATTATGTTACTTATACAGGGAGCATTTATTTTCATGGGTATACGATTGGTTATTTAGAACAAAGTATGAGTATTGACCATTTTGATACAAGTGTTTTTACTTATTTGTTTGAAAATGAAAATGCCTATTATGACAAAATCACTTTATTTTATAAATACTTAGAAATACTACAACTGAAAGAAGAAGTTTTAACCCAAAAATTAGGTACATTATCTGGTGGTGAAAAAGTAAAAATTGGGATACTGAAGTTAATGCTTATAGAAGTAGATTTATATTTTTTAGATGAACCTACGAATGATTTAGATATTGAAACATTAGAATGGTTAGAAGAATTTATTTGTCATACAGAAAAACCTATTCTTTATGTATCTCATGATGAAACGCTTCTTTCTCATACTGCCAATCGCATTTTACACTTAGAACAAGTAAAACACAAAACAGAATGTAGTCATACTCTTTTAAATGTGGATTATGATACTTATGTTACTAATAGAGTACGACTATTAGAAAAACAAACTCAACTGGCTCATAGTAAAGCAAGAGAATATAAAAAACAAGAAGATAAGTTAAAAAAAGTGATGCAAAAAGTAGAATTTGAGCAAAATACAATTTCTAGAAGCAATCCTCATGGAGCAAAAGTTTTAAAGAAAAAAATGCATACTCTAAAATCGCAAGAGAAGAAATTAGGTAACAAAGAACTTACAAGAGTGCCAGATGTGGAGGAGCATATTCGTCTTTTTTTTGAAAATGTAAGTCTTCCTAAAACTAAAATTATTTTGAAATTAGAAATTCCTAAATTAATAGTAGAAGAAAAAGTGCTTGCTAGAGATATTCAGTTAGAAGTTGTGGGAAATGAACACATATGTATAGTAGGAAAGAATGGAGTAGGGAAATCTACTTTACTTTCTAAAATCTATGAGACTTTAAAAAAACGCCAAGATATAAAAGTCGGCTACATGCCCCAAGATTATAGTTTGATTTTAGATTACTATGAAACGGTTTTGGATTATCTTTGCGATGAAGATATTGATAAAACTACCGCACGTATGTATTTAGGAAATTTGAATTTTACAAGGGAAGAAATGACAGGCAAGATAAAAAGTTTAAGTAATGGTTCGAAAGCAAAATTGATTTTATTGAAACTTGTTTTATCTAAATGTAATGTTTTGTTACTTGATGAGCCTACAAGGAATATCAGTCCTTTGTCTAATCCTGTTATACGTAAAAGTTTATGTGAATTTTCTGGATGTATTATTAGTGTATCGCATGATAGAAAATATATTTTAGAAGTATGTGATGTTCTTTACACATTAACTAATAATAAGTTAAGAAAAGATAAATAGAAAAAATATAACATTTTAGGTCGTTGAATTTTTATAGGAAAGATTGTATAGAAATATAAATTGTGTATGATAGTTATATAAGAGTTATTCAATATAGAGAACTCTCATAGTTTTAATTGAAAGCGCTATACTGATATAGATTAGTAGTTAGCGCTTGTTTTATGAATAATTAAAAATAATATATTTATTATCTCTGAGTAAAAATAACTGTAAATTTTTTTTGTTTATAACTTACTATTCACTTTCGTATCTCATGAAAAAAATCAATCTAATTTAATTATACAAGTTTGTATTTAATGAGTTAAGTATTTTATTTACAAGTCTTTAATTTAAGAAGACAGGAGATTTTTCTTTCATTTACTATGTTTTATGTATGTGCTAAAATATAAATATAAGTGGTGTTTGTATGAAATTAAAAAAACAAGTGAAAGTGGTTCTTTCTTTTCTTTTATTAGGAGGAATTGGGTGTGGGCTTTATTCTTTTAATCATTGGTTTTTTGCTAAATATAAAACAAAAGATGTTAAATTAGAAGAGAAAAATGAAGGAATTCTCATAGAAATTAATGAGTCAAAACCGCAAAGTCAAGAAGAACCTATTGTAAAAGAGAGTTCAGATAGTTCTAAGGTTGTTCAAAAGATAAGACCTACCGAAGTTTATTATTGTTCAGCAGGAGATACTTTGGATGGTAACGAGTGTATTACAAAATTAGAAATGAATGCAATGCCTGTTATTCTTACAACTAAAGATAATACGTTTACTATGAAATTTGATTTTATGTCTTTAGCAAATGTATATTCTGTTGAAGAAAAAGATATTATTCCTATTTTAGAAGAAACTTGTAAAACGGAATTAAAAGGAAAATTTTATATTAATTTAAATGACGAACATAGTGGTTTTTGTACTTTTAAAGAAGAACAAAAGCCAAATGCATATATGTGTGCTGATTCTAGTTACACGTTAAAAGGAAATAAGTGTGTGAAAGAAGTAAAAATTCCTGCTAAGATACGTTATGAATGTCCAAAAGACTATATTGTAAATGGGATTTATTGTCAAGAAAAATAAATTGCGTCAAGAGGGTTGGTATCATATAATATGGGTGTGATTTTTATGAAGTGGATTTTATTATTTTATCTTTTTGCGTTGAGTGTTACATCAGGAATTGGTTATTTTTTGAAAAAGAAGAAAGATTTGGGCACGGAGAAAATTACTTTTGTTGTTTTACTTACTGTTAATATTTTGTTTTTTCTTATTTTTTGTGGTTGTTATTTTTTAGATTATAAAAATTTTACTCCTATTGTGAACGAAAATCGTTTTTTAGAGAAAGAGAAAGAAGAAAAGGAAGAGAAAATAAATCAAATTTATTTAGAGGAAAAACGTTTAGAGGATGAAATTGTTTTTCTAGATAACAGAATTCAGGAATTAAGAGAAAAGAAAAGTAATTTAAATTCAGAAATTAAGACTTTGAAAAAAGAATACAATGCTTTGTACAAAGAACTACAAGATACGCCTTTATATAGAATTGATGATTTTCCAACGTTTGATCAAAAAAAAGATTATCCTAATGGGTGTGAGTCTATTTCTTTGTATTTACTTTTAAAATACCATGGAACGAATGTAACACCGAAACAGATAGTGAATGCTTTAAAAAAAGGAAATGCTCCTTATACTTTACATGGTGTTAAATATGGAGGGAATCCTGAAATAGAATTTGTAGGAGATCCTATGAGTAAAGATGGGTATGGTGTTTTTGAAAATCCAATTATCGATGTTGCAAATCAGTTTAAGAGTGGCATTGTAAAGGCAACAGGAAAGACACTTGATGAGATACTTGAACTTGTAAAACAGGGAAAACCGGTACAAGTATGGGCTAGTTCTTATAATAGAACTCCTACAAAATGTAATACTTGGAAATATAAAGAGTCAGGGGAAACGATTACATGGTATTGTAATTTTCATAGTTTGGTAGTGATTGGTGCTACTTCTAGTAAAGTAATAGTTTCAGATCCTTTAACTGGAACTTTTGTAAATTATGATAAGAAAAAGTTTGAGTATGCTTATGATTTTTATGGAAGAAGGGCAATTTATTATGAATAAAAAGTATAGGATTGTAGGTGCCGTACAGGCTGGTTTTATTTTCGTTGCATTTTTATTTGTTTTTGTGGATTTTTTTCAATTTAAAGATGTAAATGCCATACAATATGAAAATGAAAAATTAAAAGAAGAAATTGGTAATTTAGATAAAGAATATCTAGAAATAATAGATGATAATGTGTGGGACTTTAATACAGAAAACGAAGATGAACTCAACTTTTCTTATGAATGTAAAACTATTAAAGCGTTAGAAAAAGAGGAAGAAGAAAAAAGAAAAAGAGTCGAAGAACTAGAAGAGGAAATTAAGCCTTTAGAAGAATTGAAATTAGATTGGAATAATAAAATAGCAGAGTTGGAGAAATAGTATTTAACTTGTAATTTGTGTGATATGTGATATTATAATGGGAAATGAAGGAGGTTATTTATGGCTAATGAAGTTAAGACTTTAAAAGCAAGGGATTTTCTAAGTTTAATCAACATTGATAATTATGCCCAATATTTAAATAAAGGAACTTTAGTTATGATAAATCTTAATGCTGTTTTTAGTGTATGTGCATCAAGTCAAAGAATTTTTATTCCTCAAGAACTTCCAAATGACTTTCAATATTTGAAAACTTTACTAAGATATGAAGGAGGGGGAAAATTTTTTGAGTTCTATACGGGAGAAGTTCTTCAATTTGCTCCAGTTCTTGAATCTTCTAAAGATTCTTTAGATTATCATGGTTTTGTTGCAGAATATTCTTTTAGGAATAAATTTGGTATATTTTCGAAATTTAGTTTACAAGAGTTTATGGATAAGTGTTCTTATATTTTAGAAAATCCATTATTTTTTAATAATATTTGTATGATTTGTAATGATGATAATGCTATTCAAAATGCAAAGCAATATCTTATTAAACAATTTGATTCTCAAGAAGAAATAATAAAGAAAATTACTGGCTTTAAAGATCAGGCTTTAGAAAATTTTACAAAGAGTTATGAATCTTGTAAATCCTTGTTTATTATTGATGAACAAATTAAAAGGTTTCAAAATGGTATTTGTTTAAGTAGAAATTTGAAAGACAAAGTGAATCAAGAAGAAAATGCAGAATAAAAATTTGCATTTTTTTTAACCTTTTTGTATACTAAACATAAATAAAAAAGGAAGTGGAAAAATGGAAAGAACGTTTACAGAACAAGAACTAGTGAGAAGAGAGAAATTAAAAAATATAAAGAAACCTTATCCTGAAAAATATGAGACAAATTATTCTATTAAAGAAGCAAGTACTTTAGAAGATGGTGTTACTAATGTTAGGGTAGCAGGTCGTATTGTTTTAATGCGTAAAATGGGAAAGATGTCCTTTTTAACGATTGGAGATATTGGGGGAAAAATCCAAATTTCTATTAAAATTGACATGGTTGGAGAAGAAAAATACCAAGAGTTTAAAGAAAATTTTGATTTAGGAGATTTTATTGGTGTTGAAGGAGAGGTATTTACTACTCATACCGGTGAAAAAACGATTCGGGCTAATGTTTTTACATTTTTAGGAAAAGCATTAAAACCACTACCAGAGAAATTTCATGGATTGGAAGATCAAGAAACTATTTATCGTAATCGCTATGTAGATTTAATTATGAATGATGAATCTAAAGAAAAATTCTTGCTTCGTAGTCGTTTACTGTGGGAAATTAGAAGTTATTTGAACAGTTTAGGTTATTTAGAAATAGAAACTCCTATTTTAAATAATAAAGCAAGTGGTGCTACTGCTAAGCCTTTTACTACACATCATAATGCTCTCGATATTGATCTGTATTTAAGAATTGCTCCCGAAACCTATTTAAAAAGAGCAGTAGTGGGAGGATTTACTAAAGTGTTTGAAATTGCTAGATGTTTTCGTAATGAAGGAATGGATGCGACCCATTTACAAGATTTTACGATGATAGAAGGATATGGCGCTTATTTAAATTATGAGGATAATATGAAATTACTACGTTGTATGTTACAAACGATTGTTAAGAATTTATTTGGAACTTTAGAAATTCAAATTGGAGATAAGTTGATAAATTTAGATGGGGAATGGGAAGTTGCAACGTTTAGAGATTTAATTTTGAAATATTCTAATATCGACATTGATGTTTGCAATACAAAAGAAAGTTTGCTTGAAAAAATTCATCATGAAAAGATTGAAATCGATAGTGATGTACCGCTTGAAAATTTAGGTTATGGAAATTTAGTAGACCAACTTTATAAAAAGGTAGCAAGACCTAATATTATTGGACCTCTTTATATGACAAGTCATCCTATTAGTTTATCTCCTTTAGCAAGAGCGAATGATGAAAATCCAAATATAACAGATCGTTTTCAATTAATTATTAATGGAGCAGAGATTATTAACGCTTATTCAGAACTTGTCGATCCTCAGGAACAAGAAAGACGTTTACTTCACCAAGCAGAGTTAAAAGCAGGAGGAGATGAAGAAGCCATGCCTATGGATTACGATTATATTGAAGCAATGGAATATGGAATGCCTCCAATTAGTGGATGGGGAATGGGAATTGATCGTTTAATGCAACTTTTAACAAATTCGGATAACATTAAAGATTGTATTTTATTCCCTCTTATGAAACCGAAAGATTAAATTGTGGTAAATTTGTATTCTTATTTTATAATTTTCACAAAAATTTCATTAAAAAAAGACACAATTGTCTTTTTTTTGCGTTATTTTGTGCTATAATTTTTGTTAGGAGGTAGAAGATTTTGAGAAAAATTAAAAATATGTTTGAAAAACATGATCTATTTAAAATTATTTTATTGGTAGTTTTAGTAACTATTGTATTGACTTGGATTATTCCAGCAGGATCATTGTCTGGTGGAACTTATGTTAAATCTGGGCTAACTAGACAAGGACTTGCAGATATTATGTTATCTGGTGTTTTTAGTGCCAATTTCTTTATTCAACAATTAATGTTCATTTTATTTGTTGGAATGTTTTATGGAATTTTGTCACATGTTTCTGGGTACAAAGCATTGGTTAGTAAAGTTGCCAGTAAATTTAAAGGAAAGGAAAAAGTATTTGTACTTGTATCTTCATTTGTTATTGCTTTATTAACTAGTATATTATCTCAAACATATGTTATTCTAATTTTTATTCCTTTTATTATCAATATTGCTAGTAAAATGAATTTAGATAAGATTACAGCATTTTTATGTACTTTTGGTTCTATGCTAGTTGGTATTTTAGGTGCCACTTATGGTAGTGAAGGGTTTGTTTATTTTATCAATTACTTAAATTATTATAAAACGGTATCTATTACTGAACAAATTGGTATTCGTTTTGGGATTCTTGCTTTAGCCTATATTTTATTTACTTTCTTTATGGTACGTCATATGAATAAAGCCTTGAGTTCTAAAAAGAATGAAGAAACCGTAGATGATTTATTTGTAATAGAAGAAGAAAAAAGTAAAAAAATAAAAGTATGGCCAATGGCATTATTCTTAATTGTAATTTTTGTATTTACAATATTAGGGTATGTCAACTGGAGTGATAATTTTAACATTACTGCATTTACTAAATTTCATACTTGGCTAACGGATTTAGCGGTAGGAGATTATACAATTCTTTCTTATATAGTTGGAAAGAACGCTACAGCGTTTGGTGCTTGGGATTTATATACAATTACGATTGTGATGGCTATTGTTTTATTACTATCAGTCGTTATCTATGGTGTTAAGTTTGATGACTTAATCGATAATGCTATTGAAGGTCTTAAAAAAATTATTAAGCCCATATTAATATTGTTATTGGTATATATTGTATTTGTATTTGTATATTGGTGTCCATTTACTGTAACAATTTGTAATTGGATTACTAGTTTTGCTGATGGCTTTAATCCTTTTTTAGCTACTATTTGTGCAGGGATATCTAGTTTCTTCCATATTGATTTTGGATTTGCAGGATATGCACTTGGGGATCTTTTAGTGACTACTTATGGCTCATCATTTAATATAGGAATGCTTATTTATGTTACTATAAATGGTTTAGTAGGTTTTGTTGCTCCAACGAGTGCTATTATGTTATTAGGACTTACTTATTTAGATATTCCATATAAGAAATGGATTAAATATATTTGGAAATTTGCATTAGTTATGTTAGCATTATTGCTTATTATTTTTGTATTGTTAACATATGTATAAAAAAAGAGCGGAAGTTCTTTTTTTAGTTATTTACACTTTCCTTATTGTTCTTTTGTTCATAAAATACATTAGAGTTGATGATTTATGAAATTTATAAAAGAACAAATAGCATTAATTAAAGAAAAAGATCCTGCCTTGAAAAGTCTGTGGGAAGTATTCCTTTATCCCAGTTTTCGTGTTCAAATTTATTATAAAATTTCTCATTTTTTATATTTACGCCATCATTACTTTTGGGCAAGATTTATTTCTGAGAAAGCAAAAAGAAAAACTGGAATTGAAATTCATCCTGGTGCTACGATTGGTAAAAATTTGTTTATCGATCATGGATTTGGGGTTGTAATTGGAGAGACGACAATTATAGGAGATAATGTGACACTTTTTCATGGAGTTACTTTAGGTGGGATTCATGATAATAAAGGAAAAAGACATCCTACTTTAAAAGATAATGCTTTAGTGGGAGCGCATGCGCAAGTACTTGGAAATATTGTGATTGGAGAAAATGCTCGCATTGGAGCAGGGGCGGTTGTTTTAAACAATGTAAATGATAACACTACTGTAGTAGGTATTCCTGCTAAAGACTGAACAAAACTTGCACATCTTAAAAAATAGGGTTACAATATTTTTAGAAGAGGTGGCGCATGAAGTCTTTGTATGAGCAAGTAATGGAATTTAAAAAAAAATATCCTAAGACGGTATGTTGGAATCGATTAAAAAAACATAGTTCTGTAATAGAACAACATTTAAATCCGGAGGAAGTTGTAATCTATGCGTTTGTAGGGCAGAAAAATGAACATCCACTTGATTGGTTTTCTACTTGTATTGTAGCGCTTACAAACAAGAGAATTTTGATTGGTCAAAAAAGGATACTTATTGGGTATTCTCTAAATTCTATTACTCCAGATTTATTTAACGATATGCAAATTTATCGTGGTATTCGATGGGGTAAAATTACAATTGATACTGTAAAAGAAGTTATAATACTTACAAATTTGGATAAAAAAAGTCTTCCTGAAATTGAAACGCAAATTTCTGAATTTATGATGAGGGAAAAACAGAAGTATGGTCAAATTCAAAAAGATTAAAAAAAGAAAACTTATTCTTTTTGTATTTATTTTGATTGTTTTATTTTATGGTATTTTTCGTAGTAAAAGTTATGAAATAGAATATAGTCTTGGAGAAGTTACTGTTTTAGAAAAGTTTCAAAAAGAAAAGAAAAGTTATGATTTTATTTTTAAAGTAAAGGAAAAAGAGTTTTTTGTTTCTTTGGAACAATCTTATATTCATTCTAAGAAATTAATACAAAATGTAGATGTAAAAGAAAAGGGAGATACTTTATGTATTGTCCCTAAAGGTAAGAAATTAGATTTGTATCCTTTATGTATTCAAAATAATGAATATGTTAGTTTTCATTTAATAGAAGATGATGAAATTATCGATTCTTCATTAAGAAAAGAAATAACTTATGAACAAAAAGATTTTAAAAATATGTCTATATATAGTCTAAATAATAAAAAATATTTTATTTGGAATTATGAAGGCTTTACTGTTTTATCTGGTGATAGTCAAAAAGAAATAAAACTTTTTAATGAAGATATTTACAATATTCCTTTGGCAATTAAAACTGGAAATTATTTGATTATAGCAGATTATAACGCAAAATATGTTTTTAGTAAGTTTTATGTTATTAATACCAAAAATAATAAAGTACGCGAGTTAGTTGTAGATAAAGAAATTTCTTTCGATTCTTATTTTTTGGGTACAACAGATAAAAAAGTCTATTTAGTGGATAAGAAAAATAAAAAGGAATATGAGATTGATCCTAAGCGTTTGAAATTTCACGACATTACTAAGAAAAATCAAGGACGGATTTTAAATAATGGTGAGTGGGAAGTTATTGGTATGAATGCTTTGGTGAATAATGATGTACATTTTCAATACAAATTCAATACAACTTATGAACTTTTAGATGGTATTTTGTTTAAAGTACAAGGAGATTATAAGACTAAGATATCGAATCAGTCTGTAAAAGAAATTATTTATGTAAATGAAAGTATTGTATATTATTTGATAGAGGATAAACTATATTATTATACTGATAGTGATGGAGAGGTCCTTGTTATGCGTAATTTTGAATGGAATTTTAATTATAAAAATATGATTTATGTTTTTTAAAGAGAAAATTTCTCTTTTTTTGTTTGTTGCGAGTACTTTTATTTACTATGTCCCTTTTTTTAATAGACAATTCTTTTTAACCATTTTTTTCGCCTAGCATACTTTATACTAGGAAGTGATTTTATGTACGATAAATATTCTATAAAAAGCGGAGAAACTTTAAATCAAGTGGCAAAGCGTTTTAATACAAACGTTGATGTTTTAAAAAGCATTAATAATATTTATTATGATGAACAAGTACGTGCAGGAATGGATGTAATTGTCCCTAAAGGGCCAGAAAATTATTTTAATTATTATGTAGTTGAAAAAGGGGATACTTTATATGAAATTGGAAGAAGATATAATATTAATCCAGAGTTACTTGCGAGTATGAACGGAATGGACTTAGATGACTACATTTATCCAAATCAAGAAATATTAATTCCAAAAAGTGGTTTTAGTTATTATATAACCAAAGAAGGCGATACTTTGGATACTGTTTCGGATACTTTTGCAATGACAAAAGAAAAATTGTTAGAAAATAATCCAACGATTTATTTGTTGGCAGGGCAGATTTTAGTAAAAAAGAATAAGTAAGTTTTTGTATTTCTAAAAAATTTATAAAAAATCTCTAAATAATTTACAAAATAGGCACTATGTTTCCTATTTTTTTTGTGCTATTATAGATAATAGAAAAGGGAGTCGTTGATTTATGATACTAAAAAAACCTTATGCTTTTTTGATACGTCATTTTCGTATTATCCACTTATTGCTTCTTGTACCGATGGCTTACTTAATTCATAGAACTTTTCGAGTTGTTTCATTTTTTAGAACTTATGTAAGTAATAATTACACTACTAGTATTATTAATATCGCCGCAGAGCATATTAGTTACTTTATGTATTTAGCAGTTTTGGTGATTATTGGTGCAGTTCTTGCTATTTATTATTTAATGCGCCAGAAAAAGAAATCAACAAAATTATATTTTTTTGTATTAGTGTATTATATTTTGATGTTTGTTTTAATTGGTGTTACACATAGTATTTTAAGTGATATGGAGCATAATCTAATAACTGCACAAACGGCTAGGGCTTATCGAGATATATCCGTTGTATTATGTTTGCCACAATATTTTTTCTTTATTTATACTTTAATACGTGGCATTGGATTTGATGTTAAAAAGTTTGATTTCGCTAATGATTTAAAAGATTTAGAAATTACGGATATTGATAATGAGGAATTTGAGTTTTCTATTAATGTCGAAGGATATAAAGCCAAGCGAACGCTAAGGCGTTTTCTTAGAGAAACCAAATATTATATTTTAGAAAATACTTTTATCTTTAGTTGTATTTTAGTAGTGTTTATTATTTTTATTGGAACTGTTTTATATATGAATTATGGAGTATATAATAAAACGTATCGTATGAGTGATAAGATGACCCATAATTATTTTAATATTCAAATTACTGATAGTGTCGTTACGAATTTAGGGTTGGATGGAAACGTAATTACAGAAGGAAAATATTATTTAGTATTGCAATTGTTGATTGAAAATCGTACTAATAAAAATTATGAACTTGATTATACGAATTTTCGCTTGGTTTTAAATGGAAAAAATATTTACCCAACTTTAGATCGGGGAGGATATTTTATTGATTATGGTATTGCCTATAATAAAGAAAGTATCAAAAAGCAAACCAAAGATTATTATGTTCTAGCGTATGAAATAGACGCATCGGAATTAACAAATGAATACAAAATCAAAATATTAGAAAGTATTGATTTTAAAATTGGAGAGATTGCCGCGAAGTATAAAAATATTATATTAAATCCTCCTAAGATAGATCAAATAAAAGTAGAAGAGCATTTAACTATTGATAAAATTGCAAATTTAAAAAATTCGCGTCTTGGTTATACTACTTTTAAAATAAATTCTTACAATTTTAGTAATAGTTATACGTATAGTTATCCTTATTGTTCTCAAGATGGTCGTTGTACTACTTTAAAAGATAAAATTACAACAGATGTGAGTGGAACTATTGAAAAGACAACATTACTTGTTTTAAACATGGAATATAGTTTAGACAGAAATTCTATATATGCTAGTAATATTAGAACAGATAGAAGTTTTTTTAATCAGTTTTTCTCTATTCGTTATACGAAAAATGGAACGTCTAAGATTCTTTCTTTGAATAATAGAACGACTGATTTTATGCAGAATACTTTGGTATTTGAGACAAGAGATGAGGTATTAAATGCTGATAAAATTGAACTTTTATTGACCAATAGAAATCATAGGTACGTTTTTAATTTGAAATAGATGTTATTTAAAAAATTAGTGCCTAAAATATGAAAAACGATATTTATATTTGTTTTTTTGATAATCTTAGAATGTTTAGACTATTTATAGAAATAAAAAAACATAAATATGGTAGAGAAAAACGCAATGAAAGTTATTTTAACTTTTTTTCTCTCCTTTTCTTTCATTTTATCATGGAAAGATTTCTATTTTAGTTGTTTTAATTTGGGCTGGATAACTTTTGCCAATGTCTCTTACATAAGTCATTTTTACATTAATACCAACATTATAAGTTGTTTTATTATTTTTAAATTCTATATTAAACTTATCAGAAAATTTTTTTCTTTTTCATTTGGTTCAACTATAATATAAGTTGAAGTTACTTCACGTATTTTTCCATAAAAAGAATGTTTATCGTGGCTTATTGTGTCATTAGAACCATTTGTGTCAGTTTTAAAATCAAATGTTCCTCTATTAGTAACATCTTTTTTGATGATTTTGTATATTACACCTGTTTCTACTTCTAATACTAAAATAATTATTATAATTTCCATTATTTTTTTCTTCATATTTCTTCCTCAATAAATTACTAATTGTGTAATATTTTGATAATCTTATTTTATTAGTTATTATACTACTTATAAAAGTATAAAATTTGAATTTATTAATGCAAGGTTTTAAATTATTAAAAATACATACAAATGATATTTTTATTTCTAAAACTTAAATATTAAAAAGTATCAACTTACTCACGAAATTGATACTTTTCTATTTTAAGTCCTAAACTTTTAAAAGTTTAGGAGCAATTTTCTAATGGAGGGCCTAGTCGGATTTGAACCAACGATCAGGGAGTTGCAGTCCCACGCCTTACCACTTGGCTATAGACCCATTTTTTTTTAACACTTTTTATTTTAATATAAAAATCTTAATTTGTCAAAAAGTTTATCTATAATTATTTTATGCAAAAGTATAAAAATATTTCTTTTTTTTTAAGATACTTGTTTCTTTACGTTTTTCTTGATTTTGTAAAATATTCGCAAAAAAGGTGTTGCATAAACTAATTATTTTTGATAACATTTTTATTGTAAGGAGGATATAAAAGTATGGAAAAGAAAAATACTATCTTGTTAACGGTTATCGCAATTGCAACATTATTGGTGGCAGTAGTAGGTGCAACATTTGCATATTTTACAGCACAAGTAACTACTAATAATGATGATCAAAATAATGTTGATGTAACTACAGCAGCTTTAGCAACTGCTACTATGGACTTAGGGCCTCAAGTTACTGCGAATGACATTTATCCAGGTGCCAAAGTAGTAAAACCAATTCATGTTACAGGTGGGTGTAGAGAAGGTGCTACGACTTGTACGCCAATCAATACTGATATTACAGTAACACCAAATATTAACTCAGATGTATTTAAAACAGATATTACTTGGAAATTGTATAAGTCAGATCAACCTATTACTTGTAGAAATGTAATTGTTCCAGTTGCTCAAGCACCAGACAATACTACTACTCCAAATTCAACAACTACTGAAATTCGTTATACGCAGAATAGTACTTGTAAATTAGGAACTGTAACTGATGCTACTACTGATGATGAGTTTAAAGCACTTACTGATGTAGATTTTGATAGTATGACTGCATTAATTTCTGGAGATGTAAATGAATTATCAAAAATGATTACTGTTTATGGCTCAGCAAATAATAAAACAGATGATTATTATTATTTAGTTGTATCTTATGCTGATAATGGAAATCAAGATGCACAACAAGATAAGAATTTTACTATTGATATTTCTTTTGGTGCTAGTACAACTATTAATACTGACAGAGATTACGGAAGTACTACACCACAACCTTAATAGTAATTTTAGAAAACGAAAGGTCTATCTTAGGATAGATTTTTTTGTTGCCCAAAAAAGTCCAGTATGGTATACTGTATTATAGTAAGGAGAGTAATTCTTATGAGTAAAAAAGAAAATGTTGTGAAAGATTATCAAGATCAATATGATATCTTAGTAGAAGAAGAGGAAGAAAAGCAAAAGAAGAAAACGTTTTGGATTATATTTTTTTGTTTATGTATTATTTTGTTTTCGGTTTTAGGAGCAACTTACTCTTATATTCGAATTTATGTAGGTGGTTCTAAATCAAATTTAAATATTGATACTGATGGTGATGGAATTCCAGATTTGAATGTTGACATCAATGGTGATGGAGTTTGTGATGTAAATTGTGAAAAGAATGGTAAACCTTATACAAATGTAAGCGTTAGTAAGAAATATATATCTGCTATTTTTAATTTAGATACAAATGGCGATGGGATTCCAGATACTAATTTAATGAATCAAGATATAGATGGTGATGGAGTTTGTGATTTGAATTGTGATACGAATGATGATGGATTTCCTGATATAAATCTTGATATTAATGGTGATGGTAGACCAGATGTTAATATTGATACTGATGGAGATGGTAAGCCAGATTTAAACATTGATACTGATGGAGATGGTAAACCAGATGTTAATATTGATACTGATGGAGATGGTAGACCAGATGTTAATATTGATACTAATGGAGATGGTAAACCAGATATTAATATTGATTATGATGGAGATGGCAAACCAGATTATAATATTGACACTGATGGAGATGGTAAACCAGATAAGAATGTTGTAGGACAAGATACAAATGGCGATGGAATATGCGATTTGAATTGTGATACAAATGGCGATGGAATTCCAGACACTAATCTTGATATTAACGGAGATGGTAAACCAGACATTAATATTGATAATAATGGCGATGGTGTATGCGATGTTAATTGTGATACTAATGGAGATGGAAAGCCAGATATTAATATTGATAATAATGGTGATGGTAACCCTACTTTTAATGTAGATACCGATGGAGATGGCAAGCCAGATTTAAATCAAACTAATCAAGATACAAATGGCGATGGTATATGTGATTTAAACTGTGACACTGATGGCGATGGTAGACCAGATAAAAATATAGATATTAATGGGGATGGCAAGCCAGATGTTAATATTGATACAAATGGCGATGGTGTATGCGATTTAAACTGTGATACTGATGGAGATGGCAAACCAGATAAAAATGTAGATACAAATGGCGATGGCACATGTAATTTAAATTGTGATAATTTACAAAATCCTCCGCAAAATCCAAATATACCTAATATTAATATAGACAATAATGGCGATGGTGTATGTGATTTAAACTGTGATACTGATGGCGATGGCAAACCAGATAAAAATGTAGATACAAATGGTGATGGAAAATGTGATTTTAATTGTAGTGATGACCCAATAGTAGACATTTCTACTGGAAAGAATAATGCTACTTTGTTTGTATCTTATACCAAAAGTGTTGTTGCTACTAACATTGGTCTTGGTTGGCATGACATTCAAACATTTACTGTTGAAAATAAGTCAAATGAAACAGTTGTATTTGATATCAATTGGACGAATATTAAAAATGAGTTTACTCATGAAGGTTCATTTACTTATTCTGTAAAGAGAAATGGTATTTTAGAAAAGGATTCAACTCCTGCTCCTAAGACTAATTCTGCTATGTTGAGTCGTGTAGTTATTCCTGCTAATACTACTTATTATTATGAAATAGAATATAAATTTAATAATTTACCGATTCCTCAAGATGAAGATGCTGGTAAATCATTTAGTGCAAGATTGGAAGTTGTTTCATCAAAATAAGAACTCATAGAGATGAGTTTTTTTCTTGTAATTTTTACAGTAGTAGATTATAATTAAAGAGAATAGAGAGGGTCGCAATATGAAGCCGAGAGAAAATTATAGTGGTTTTAAAGGCGTATTTAAATTTATTACCAGTGTCATTTCATGGACTGCATTGGTTATTTTAATATTGTTAGCCCTTTTTTTAGCCTATTATACAATTAGTACTCGTATTTACTCTAGTAAGGGTGAGAAATTTGAGCCTTATGTATCTTTATATACTATTGTAAGTGGTAGTATGGAGCCAAATATTAAGGTGTATGATGTTGTAATTTCTAGAAAAGTAAAAAATCCTAAAGATATCAAAGTAGGAGATGTTATAACATTTGTTTCTACAAGTTCAATATCAAAAGGAATGACAGTTACTCATCGTGTTATAGAAGTAAAAGAGACAGAAAAGGGTACGGTTTATCGTACAAAAGGTGATAATAATCTTAGTCCAGATACTGCCCCAGCAGAGTTTCATAATGTGATAGGAAAAGTAATTTTACGTGTACCACAACTTGGTAGAGTACAGAGTTTTATTGGGACTCAAAGTGGATGGTTAATTGTAATTGTTATTCCAGCGTTAATTATTATTATTTCTGATATTTTGAAAATTTTTAAATTGGCTGGAGTTAAAAATCAAATTGAACAAATTGATGAAGATAATAAAAAAATGAAACGTGAAAGATCGAAAAGGGAAGAAATTCGTAAAGAAGAAATCAGGAAACGTTTAAGATTAGAAAAAAGCACATATGAAATTGAACCTATTGTAACGCAAAAACCTACGAGAATTGTAGTTGCTAAAAAGGCTCCAGTACAAACTGATGAGATATCTAAAGAACCTATGATTCTTTCTAGAACTAAAGCGCGAAATACGAAAAGTAATAGACAAAATAATACTAGAAGGTCTAAACAAAGAAAAAATAAACGATAAGTAGTTGCTTTATCGTTTTTTTTATGTATAATAAGCAATACAGTGGGGATTATAAGATTATGAAAATAGTAGAAGATATTAACCGATTGATTTTAAAAAAAGTTGTAGAAATTGTATTTATGGTAAGTTTTGTTTTTTTTGCTACTTATTTATGGAGAGGAAAACATTCCCAAAATATGCTTGCAGCAATGAATACTTTTCATAACTTGAGTTATACAGATTTAATTGTTACTGATCCTATTGATTATAGTATGTATCCAATGACAGATGAATATGCTATGCAGTATTTAAAACCATGTTTAATTCAAGTTATAAATGAAACTTATACTCATGAAAATTATACTCTTGTTTTAAAAATAAATAAGAAATCTTCTTTGGATTATCATTTTTTAAATCTCGGATTGAATGAGAAAGTTTATTCTTTAAAAGATTTAGAGAGTAAAGATACTAATGATGAAATTGTTTTTATATTAGCAAGAGATTCTATTGTGGGAGAAGTAAAAACTTATAATATCCGTCTTTGGTTAGATTCGCAAACTGGTAATGAAATGCAGGCTAAAAATTTAATTATGAACTTTGATTTAATAAATGAAACTACGCAAGTGTAGTCTTTTTTTTTCTTGTAAAAACCGTTTAATTTTGGTATTATTAAATTATGGTGATAATATGAACTATAAGAAAGTTTTTAAAAGAGAAACTAAAGTCATTGCTTATGTTGTTATTGCCCTTACTCTAGTTGTAATTGGTACGAGTTATGCTCTATTTTTACAAGTAAATAATAATCGTGACAATCAAGTTGTAACGGCAGGAAGTTTAATTATTGAATATGATAAAGGGAATACTATAATTGTGGATGAAAATGATGAAAATAATTGTTTGATACCACAGGGAGATGAAACAGGTTCAGGAACAGGAGGATGTAAGTTTACTTTAAGTGTAACAAATACTGGTACACTTCCTATGCAATATAATTTATTAATATATGATAATGTTGAAGAAGCACCAAGCGATGCAGTTTTTGTAGATCATTCTTTAGTAAGACATTCGTTAAATAAGCAAATTTCAAAAGAAAGTACAAATATGGAAACGGTAACTGATGCAAAATCATTAAGCGAGTTAACTTTAAATGAAGGAAAAAGAACTTTAGAATCCAATATAATTGAAGTAGGTGAAACTATTACCTTTTCTTTAAACATATGGATTAGTGAAGAAGCCACCATTGATATAATTGGACAATATGTTTATTTAAAACTGGATGTAGTTGGTAGTGTTTTTGAGGGAAGTAGTGCTGCGAAATTGTTAACCTCTGATCAATCTAATTCGAGTTTAGAAGAAATAGAATTACCTTCTACATATAATACAGAAGAAATGAGAAAAGAATACCGTTATACAGGAGAAAATCCTAATAACTATATATATTTTAATTGTAGTGATGATAGTTCATTAGAAACTTGTGAAGTGTGGAGAATTTTAGGAATTTATAATGGAGAACAATTGAAATTGATATATGATTATACTAATTTAGAGAATGCTTATAGTGAAGAGGAAATGCTTTTTGATGAATCTTCTATTAATAAATACTTAAATGGAGAATTTTATAATTCTTTGAGTCAAACTTCAAAGAATCAGATTAGTCCACATGTATTTAAAACAATAGGTACTTCTTCATTAGAAGTAACTTCTATGGAAATATATGATGAAGAAATAGCACAGGAGAATGGGACTTTAATTAATGTAGGGTTGATGAATGCTAGTGATTATGCATTTGCTAATTCTATTAATAATGAAACTTTATTAAGCAATTTAAGTAGTTTGAATGCCACAAATTGGCTTTATTCTGCTAAAGATGAATGGTTAATTAACCAAATTAATTCTAATGTATATTCAATTCGTAATGATGGAAATATAGTTCTTAGTAGCCCTTTAGATAAAAAATTAATAAGACCTGTTGTTTATTTAAATCATAATGTTAGTATCATTAAAGGAGATGGTACTAAAGCAAATCCATATGTATTATCTAAATAGATAGCCAAACTTTGAACTGAACTCCAAAAGTTGGACAGTTTATAAATAGTTTCTAATTAGAGGATTGTAACCTGTAATTTACAGGGGACAGTCCTTTTAATTTTACTTTAATTCTATCATAATTATAGTAATTAATATAATCATCTATCGCTAATATTAATTCATCTATTGTTTTATTAGTTTTTGATATTTTTTATATTATTCATTATTTTTTATTTAGAAAATGCTGTACAATATTTATATAAGTTGTATGATAAATTAAGGAAGTGGAGGTTTCATAATGAAAGAGATTATAACAGATGAATTTATACAATATAAGACAGGTTTTTTATCTGGAAAAAATGAAATAGTTGAGTCTTTTAAATTAGGGAAAGTTATAGATTTAAATAAAGAGAAAACTTATTTTTTACAAGAAAACAATTGGTGTTCTTATGGTTTTTTAGATGGTTTTACCTATTTTACTAATTTGATAGATAATAATGAACTTGATTTAGAAAAATTAAATATGAGAAAAATTGTAAAAGAATGTTTTATCAATAGAGTGATACAAATGAATCAAATTCAAGGAAATGAAATATCTATTGGTAAATTTAGAATGTAATTCTTCTCTTTTCAAATAGGGAATTTTTCGTTATAATACAACAAAAGCGAGGTTTTCGTTATGGGGAATTTTTTGAGAAAGAGAAAATATAGGAAACGTTATAAACGTTTTAAAACTTGCAGTTTGCCTTATCCATTTTATGATGTTACAAGAGATACTTATGAGTGGGTATATTTTGATTCTATTAGACGTTCTTATAGTGTAGATAGAAGTATCCTTTATGCGTTAGGAGATTTTGCAAGGGTTGGGGTTACTTATCATTATCAGGCTAATATCTATGCTAGAAAACATCGTAATGAAAGAGCAAGTTATCGAATTAAAATAAATCATGTTCATAATTTTGAAGAAGTTGTACAAGCACTTTATAATCATCCTGATACTTTTATAATACCTCATGAATATTTGAAGGAATATAGTGAACAAGAATTAAAGTATTTAAAAAGTATTCAAAATTATTTACATATAATTGATTTAAGAGATGAAAAAAGAAGTAAGGAATTAAACGAGGTTACCAATGTTTTGGAGGAGTTGTATTATAAAAAGAAGAGAACCATAAAAGAGCATTTTAAATTAAAAAAATACGACAAGTTAGAAAGTAAATTATTGAATAAAGAAAGACTTGTAAGATATAATAATAGTAAGGCTAAACGATATTTGCTTTTTAAAAATATGTATGAGGAGAACAATAATATCATTGATTCTATATTAAAAGAAGAAAGAGATTATCGAATCTATCGTAAGTTTAAGAATTCCTCTAGAATAGGTAAAAAGTATTTTTTAATTGATAAAGAAGGAAATTATAGAGCGATTTTAGAATTTGTGAGTGAAGAGGCTATTCCTTTTAAAGATTTAACAGATGATATGGTAAATTATAAAATTAGTGGGTTTAAAAGTTTTAAAGATTATAAGCAAGATTTGTATTATAAATTTGCAGAAGAAAGTAAATGGTATCGTGAAGATTTTAATGATAATTCGAAAATTTGTTATGCGAAATTTGTATTACAAGAAATTATAGTAAACAATAGGACAAGATAAAAAAGCGAGGTAGTTATGGAGAAAAAGAATAAAAAGTGGATAGAAAATTTCAAAGTTCAAGTTACTTTAATTTTCTTTTGTTTTTTGTTAACGGTTGGATGTCTTGTTCGTAGTATTGGAAAAGAAGAATTATTAGAAGTTGAAGAGGAAATTCAAGAAATTACTAAAGAATTACCAAAGGTATATTTTGTAGGTGACATTGCAGACATGAATTCTAAAGAAGATGTTCGTGATATTAAATTGAAATATGAAAGCAAAGATCTTCATTTTGAAGCCTATACTAAGATTAAGATTCAAGGAACGTCTAGTCTTGCTTATGAAAAAAAGAATTATACGATAAATCTATATGAAGATGAAGCGTATGAAAATAAAATGGGTGTTGATGTAGGATTTGGAAGTGAGAGTAAGTATTGTTTAAAAGCAAATTGGATTGATAGGACACATGCTAGAAATATTGTAACGGCTAGACTTACTAGTGATATACAAAAAAAATATAACTTATTTATGGATACTCCCAATAATGGTGTAATAGATGGCTTTCCGATTGAAGTGTATATTAATGGAGAATTTTTAGGTCTTTATACATGGAATATTCCAAAAGATGCATGGATGTTTAATATGGATGATGAAAACGAAAACCATATTGTTTTATCTGGTGAAAGATGGGAAGATGGCAATTTATTTTTAGATCTTGCTAATTATGCACAGTGGGATGTGGAAGTAGGAGAAAAGAATGATGTTACTTTAAATAAGTTTAATCGTTTAGTTGGATTTGCTAAGAATAGTACAGATGAATTGTTTAAAGAAGAATTTTCTAATTATCTGGATTTAGATTCTACAATTAATTATTATATTATGTTAGAGTTTGCAGAATTAATTGATAATAGTGCTAAGAATATGCTAATGGTTACCTATGATGGGACTATATGGTATCCAAGTTTGTATGATTTAGATACTTCTTTTGGGACAGATTGTTATGGGAATGAAGTTTTGAATTATACTACGATTAATGACTCTTTAGTCAGTAATTTGTGGAAAAAGTTAGTACGTTGTTTTCCAGAAGAAATAAAGAAAAGGTATTTTGCTTTAAGAGAAGATATTTTAACAGAGGAAAATATTATGAACAAGTTTTGGGAATATGAGAATGTTATTCCAGAAGAAGTCTTTTTAAAAGAGAAAGCAAGATGGGGAGAGAATTTGCCTGGATATGATTTAGAACAAATTAAAGAGTTTTTGAGTGTTAGAATTCCAATTTTGGATGTTTATATGAACAGTCTTAATGAATAGAATAGGCGTTAGTCGATTCTTTTTTAGTTGTATTATAGAAATTTTATGTTATAATAGTATCCGCTTGTAAAAAAAGGGGGAGGATTAAGCATGCAGAGTAATTTTAAAAATAAACAAAGAGCCATATTATGTGCTTCGATGTTAAGTTTGTTAAGTATGTCTTTAAATGGATGTAATGGAAAAGAGCATGATTTAGCAAATGAATATATGGAACAAATGGTAGCGGATTTAGAAAATTCAATAGAGTTATTAAAAGCAGAAGATAGACTTGTAGATGTTTCTCAAGAAATAAATGGAATATTGTGTAATCTTTTAAAAGATAACGAAAAGTTTATTGTTGTTCCTTCCGTAATGGCAAAGGAAAATGTAAATATTCGTACATCTGATGTTGATGGAGAACTTATGGGTACTTTAGTAAGTGGTTCCACTTTGGAAATTGCAGAAGTAATGCCTAATGGATGGTATAAGGTTTTCTATTATGATAAAGTGGGATATATAAAAGGGGATTATGTAAAAGAAGTAAATACATATAAAATAAATAGAAATATTCAAAAAGTATGTTATGTGAAAGAAGAGACAGAAACTGAAATTACAATTCCTAAAGAGGTTAGTATGAAGGGTACTGAAGAACACAAAGTACTTCCAGAATTAGAATGCTTAGAAGTTTATGAAGAGAATGAAGATAATTATTTAGTACAAACAAATGATTATATCGGATATGTGCCAAAGACGAATTTAGGGGAACTTGAGGGAACATTCGTTACTGTTGACATTAGTGAGCAAGAATTGAAATTATATGAAAATAATGAAGTTATTTTAAAAACACCTGTTGTTACAGGCCAGCCTTCAAAAGATTGTGCTACACATCAAGGATTATTTCCTATTTATAATGTAACTTATAATAGATATTTAAAAGGGCCTGGATACGCTTCTTATGTAGATGTAATGATGAAATTTTATAATAATGAAGGTCTACATCCTGCAGAGTTTCATACTCATAAAAATGGTGATACGCATGGTTGGAGAACTTTTTCAGAAATGGGTGGAGATACTTATTTGACAAATGGTTCTCATGGTTGTGTTAATATGCCTTATGATGCTGTTATGGAGGTAGCAGATCATGTTGTAGAAGGCGCGACTTTAATTCTAATAAAAGATTGATAAGAAGGGCATAACAATTAGTGCTCTTTTTTATTTTATTATAAAAGTATTTCGGAATAAATTTTGAAATTGCTGATTTTTTTCTTAGTTTCTGTGATAAAAATAGTATTAATCTAATTTTTATTACATGGTATGCTACTGTCATTTGTTAAAAGATGTTTTTACTTAAATGACATCATATTTCTCAAAATATAGAGTTAATCGAAGGATAACAAAAATATATTATAGGTCTTATTATAGTGTGGATAAGTAGATAGTTATTCACTTCCTTTTAATTTTCTTTTATTGTATACTAGAAAAAAAGAGGCATGATATTATGAGGAGTTTAAAAGATAAAAATTATAGTTGGAAAATAAACAGAAGATATAAAAAATTTAGAAATTGACTTGTAATTTGCCCTATCCTTTTTGGGATAAAAAAAGGGATACGTTTGAGTGGGTTTATTATGATAAATATAGGCAAGGTGGATATGACATACAGAAGAGTTTGTATGAGGCGCTCGGCAATGTTTCTAGTAGTGGAGTGACCTATCACTATGAAGCGTTTATGTATGGCAGAAAAAATCCAGAACAAGAGGAACTTAAGTATCAAATGATGGAAAGCCATTGTCATTCGTTTGATGAAATAGTAGGATGTGTTTATGATTATCCAGAGTCATTTTGTATACCAGAGGATTGTTTAGAAGAGTATAGTAAACAAGAATTACGTTGTTTAAAGAAAATGCAAAGTTATTTAAAAGCAATTGGTTTACCAGATAAAAAAGAAAGTCCAGAAATTACAGCATTAGATAAAAAATGGGAAGAAATTGATAATAAAAAGAGAAAAAATTTAAGGGATAGATTCTTTCTTCTTTGTTATCAAAAAAAATGGGAAAAATTAAGAGAGAAAGAAAAACTAAAAAGGTATACCAATGAAAAAGCACTACTTTATAGTTCTTATCACCCTCTTTATACTGAGAAAACTGGTGTCACAGAAGCTTATTTAAATGGAAAGAAAGATTATATTTTGAGACGAAAATATACTTTTCATAAAGAAACAGAAGTTGGAAATCGTTATATGGTAGTAAATCCTGAAAATGAATATTGTGGTACTTTAGAAGTTATAAGTGAAGAATTTATTTCTTTTAAAGATTTGAAAGCAAGTAAGGTAGATTATAAACTTACTGGATATAAAACATTTTTAGATTATAAAGAGCATTTATACCAAGAATAGCAAGAAAGTGGGAAAATGTTTAAAGAAGAATTTACGGAAGATAGTTTGCTTATTTATTTAAAGGTAAAAGTTTTAGAAAGGTTTTGAAAATGGAGAAAATTTGTTTAATTACACATATTGCAGATGTGGATGGAGCATTTCCTGTTATTTTGTCGAAATTGTTTTTTTGAGATTTAGATGTTTATTCTTGTGAAGTTTCAGAGTTTGATGAGGTTTTGAAAGAGATGGTCTCTTATCATAATGATTATAAAAAGATTTATATTGTGGATGTTAATATGAATGAAGAGATGGCGAAGATAATTGAGAAGAATGAAACAGTTAAAGAAAAAAATAAAGTTTTTGATTATCTTGCAAGTAATATTCATTTAAATCAGTACTCTTTTGTTGCTGTTTTAGAGCCATATATCGAAAAAGTTATAAGAAGAAAATATTTTTGATTACACGAATGTAGAAATTGATATTTATAGTGAACATTATTTTGATTTATTAGAAATAACATAATTTATTTTGAATGTAGAATAATATAAAGGAATGTAAAGACAAGTACATTCCTTGTTTTTTGGGGCAATAAATGCTAGAATAAATAAACTATATAGTTTGATTTTGTATTGTTTCGTGTTGTTTAGTGCTTAAAAATAAATTTGTGACTTTTTTTCGTGTATGATTCGTGTCAGCCAAATTTTAAGATGAAATTTCGTTCCATTACACGAATTTCTTGATTGATAGTAATCATAGTGAAAAATGAGGAGGTAGAAAAAATGTTCAAATTAGTATCAAAATACACACCAAGTGGAGACCAACCACAAGCGATAGATAAGTTAGTAGAGGGAATCAAGAATGGCGAAAAAGAGCAGGTTTTACTGGGTGCTACGGGAACTGGTAAGACTTTTACAATCGCAAATGTAATCGCAAAAACAAATAAACCAACACTTGTTTTAGCACACAATAAAACGCTTGCTGGACAGTTATATGCGGAACTCAAGGAGATATTCCCTGAGAATCACGTTGAGTACTTTGTCTCTTATTATGACTATTATCAACCAGAAGCCTATGTTCCATCGAGTGATACTTATATTGAAAAAGATTCTTCTATCAATGATGAAATTGATGAGTTAAGACACGCGGCGACGTCTTCTCTTATCAATAATCCAGATACTATAGTTGTTTCTAGTGTTTCTTGTATTTATGGTATTGGTGAAAAAGAAGAGTATATTAATAAAATGCTAATTTTAACTGTTGGGGATACAATAAGCCGTAATACCATTATTAATAAGTTAGTAGACATGACGTATGAAAGAAGCGATATGGATTTTCATCGTGGAACATTTCGGGTTAGAGGAGACGTAATCGACATTGTTCCTGTAAATGAACACGCTAATGGTATTCGTATTGAATTATTTGGAGATGAAGTAGAACGTATTTATAGTTTTGATCCTGTAACAGGTGCGATTGTTCAGAATAAAAAAACGATAACAATTTCTCCTGCTAGTCACTTTGTAACAAGTGATGAAAAAATGCAAGAAGCGATTAGAAGAATTGGAGCAGAACTTGAGGTTCGTTTGGAAGAGTTAAAAAGCCAAAATAAGTTATTAGAAGAGCAAAGGCTTCGAGAAAGAACTTTATACGATTTAGAAATGTTAAAAGAAACTGGTTTTTGTAGTGGAGTTGAAAATTATTCTAGACATTTAGCATTACGTGGGGAAGGGGAAACTCCTACTTGTTTAATTGATTTCTTTCCTAAAGATTTTTTGCTAGTTGTAGATGAATCGCATGTAACTTTGCCACAGGTGCGAGGAATGTATAATGGAGATAGAATGAGAAAACAAACACTTGTGGATTATGGGTTTCGTCTTCCGAGTGCCCTAGATAATCGTCCTTTAAAGTATGAAGAGTTTGAGAGCAAAATTAATCAGGCTATTTATGTGTCTGCAACTCCTGGAGATTATGAATTAGAACGCACGAATGGTATATATGTGGAACAAATTATTCGTCCAACAGGTTTACTTGATCCTACTATTGAGATAAAACCTAGTATGGGACAGATTGATGATATTATCAATGAAATTCATATACGAAAAGAAAAGAATGAAAGGGTTTTGATTACTACATTAACGATTCGAATGAGTGAAGAATTAACCAATTATTTAAAAGAAATGAATATTAAAGTGGCTTATTTACATAGTGAAATTAAAACTTTAGAACGCCTTAAGATTATTCAAGAACTAAGACTTGGAGTCTATGATTGTGTTGTAGGAATTAATTTGTTACGTGAAGGACTAGATATCCCAGAAGTAAGTTTGATTTGTATTTTGGATGCCGATAAACAAGGTTTCTTAAGAAGCAGTAGAAGTTTGATTCAAACGATAGGTCGTGCTGCAAGGAATAGTAATGGTCATGTTATTATGTATGCAGATGTTTTAAGTGAAGCGATGGATTTATCGATTAAAGAAACTGTAAGACGTCGTGAGATTCAAGAGTCCTATAATAAGGAACATGGGATTGTACCTAAAACTATTGAGAAAGAAATTAAAGAAGTTATCAGTAATGAAGTACAAGATGGTAAAAAGCAAGAAGTGAAGATGAGTAAAAAAGATAAGGCAAAATTAATGTTAAGAATAGAAGAGGAAATGAAAGAGGCGGCAAAATCTCTTGATTTTGAACGTGCTATGGAACTTCGAAATGTTTTGTTTGAAATGAGAAGCGAATAAAACTTGTAAATTTGCTAAATTGTGGTATACTAACAAAAGTTTAAAAAAGGGAAGTGTATTTTATGAGTAAAATCTATATTTTTGGACATCAAAAGCCAGATACAGATAGTGTATGTGCAAGTATTAGTTTGTCTTATTTAAAAAATCAATTAGGATATAATACTGTTCCTAAAGTTTTAGGACATGTGAATAAAGAGTCTAAGTTTGTTTTAAATTATTTTGGCGTTAAAGAACCAGAATATTTAAATGATGTTAAGGTACAAGTTCGTAATATGAAATACAATAAAAATTGTATTATAGTAGAGAATTCTTCCATACATGATGCTTTTATGGTGATGCAACAAGAAAAAGTAACAGGGGTATGTGTTGTCGATGAAAATAAAAAATTGCAAGGTTTGGTTACTTTAAAGGAACTTGCTAAGCAACTGATTCGTGGAAATCGTGATACTTTAAAAACAAATATAGATAATATCGTGAATGTTTTGGATGGTGAAGTTGTTTTAAAGTATTCTGATGAAGTGGATGGTAGTATTTTTGCGGCTACTTATCAAAGTAAAACCATTGTAGAGAGCGTTTCTTTATCCAATCATAATATTATGATTGTTGGAGATCGTTATAAAGTTTTAGAGTATGCAATTTCTTCTGGAGTACAATTAATTATCATTACGGGTGGTCATTTGCTTAATGAAGATTTGCTTTTGAAAGCAAAAGAGAAAAAGGTAAGTATTATAAGAACAAACATGGATACCTATCATACTTCTAGCAATTTAATTTTATCTAATTATGTTTCTACACTTTTATTTAATCAAAATCCTATTTGCATAGGAGATTTGGATTATCGTACTGATCTTTTAGAATTATCTGAAAAGTGTGGGCATACTAATTATCCAGTTGTCAATAAAAAAGGTAAGTGTTTAGGGCTACTTAAAATAAGTGATGTTAATCAGTTTGAAAAATTGCATGTTATGTTAGTAGATCATAACGGATTTAGCCAAAGTGTAGATGGAATAGAGGAGGCTATTGTGGATGAAATAGTTGATCATCATAACATGTTAAATGTTGGTACTTCTACTCCAATTAATTTTAGAAGTATGCCAGTCGGTTGTACTTGTACCATTCTTTATCATATGTATAGAGAAAGTGGAGTACCAATTCCTAAAGAAATTGCTGGAATTATGTTGTCTTCTATTCTTTCGGATACCCTTCTTTTAAAATCGGTAACTACAACAGATATTGATAGAAAAGTAGTTACAGAACTTGCTAAACTCTCTGGTGTTGATATTAATACATATGGTCATGAAATGGTAAAAGCAGGGTTTTCAATTCAAGGGAAAAAAGCGGAAGATTTACTTGAAGAAGATATTAAAACGTTTAGAGTGGATAAAACGATGGTAGGAATTAGCCAAATATTTACGATGGATTATGAAGATATTGCTTCCGATATGGATAATTTCATTGATAAAATTGATGATTTGGCTAGTGGTAAATTTGATATTGTAATTACTTTGATTACAGATATTGAAAAAAATGGTTCTTATGTTTTTTATGATCGAAAAAGTGAGAATTTAGTTCGTGATGTATTTGATAATGCTGAGTTTCATCAAGGCTTTTTTGTGCAGGATTTATTGTCACGTAAGAAACAATTGGTTCCAGGTGTTATGGAAGTGTTAGAAAAATAGAAAAATTTTGTCTAGATTATTTAAATCTAGATTTTTTCTTTTCCTTGGCGTAAATTTTTTACAATTCTCTTATTTTTCTTTGTTGCAAATTGCATTTGCATATGTTAAACTGTTAATAGTATAAGAATAAAAGGGAGTGCTTGAGTATGCAAACTGGGATACTAAAGAAGATTGGCATTCTGTTTGAAATGACAGAATCAACAACAAATGTAGATACTGCAAGAGCAGAATTAAAAGAAATTGAATTAGAAATTAGCGAGTTGAAAGATGAACTTGTTGTTTTGCGTGAATCAAAAGAAGGTGGAAAGTACTTTAAAATTAGTGAAAAACAAGTAGATGAAAACATTAAAGTTAGTTTAGAAGCCAAAATAAAAAAGCAAGAAAAAGCAATAAAAAAATTACAAAAAGAAATTGATTCTGTTCTAGATGATGAAGCCAATTTACACAATAAAATTGTAAAAGTAAAAGATGAAATTCATTTAAGTAATGAATATATGGATACCATTCATAATCGCCTAGTAAGCATAATAGAACTCTCTACAAAAGAATACTATGAAACTGTTTTAAAAGAAGAAGAAGAAAAGGCCAAAAATCTTAATATTCATTTAGAGGAACTAGAGAAAAAAGATCGTGATGCTTTAGATAGTTTGAATTATTTAAATCAGGCTATGGAAGAAATGAATCAAAAATTGGAGGACGAAAAGTCAAGACTTGCTGAAACAAAAAATAATTTGGGTAGTCAAAATTCTTATATAGATGAAGAATTAAAAGATCAAGATGATAAGCGTATGCAAGAGTTGCAAAGGAGAATTTCTACTTTAGAAACTCGTAGGTTAGAAATTATTACAGATCCTGCTATGATTGCAAGTGAAGCAAAAGAATTTATTATGAGAGATGACCGAGCAAATGCTTTATCCAAAATTCAAGAGTTGGTTACGATTGTGCGTTCTAAACCTTATATGGATATTCCAAGTAGTAATGAATTAACAGCGATGTTACAAGAAGAAGAGGAAGCAGCGACGAATGCTAGAGATGAGTTTGCCTCTTTAATTGATACAAAAAATTATTCTAGTGGAGATACTGAAGTAATCGAGGAAAGAATTAAGTATTTGAATTCTGAAATTAGTTTATTAGAAAATAAAATTAAGAATGCAAAAGAAGAGATTACAAATATTGATAATGTTCAGTTTAAAGAATTAACTATGCACTTACAAAATACGATGGAAGTTTATAGTCAATTACAAGATGAACTTGCGGAATATAAGATTATTATTGAAACAGAAAATGATGATAAGACACCAAAACGACGTGCGATTTTATCTGCTGCTTATGATCGAAAACAAAAAGAATTGGAAGACGTTCTTAATATTATTGAGCATTATAAAATGGATCAAAAGGTGTTAGTAAATAAGGCTTACTTATTAGAAACAGAATCTATTCGTCAATATGAGAGTGAAATTAGTGCACATAAACAAGAAATTCGTGAGATGGAATTTTTGCTTGAAAATGTAAGCAAAGCAAAAGATGTTTTAGCAATTGAAAATGATAAGCAGAAATTAAAGGATTTAGATGCTGCAGTTAAGAACATTAAGCATCGTCAAAAATATGGACAAACTCCTAGTGAAATATACGATGAAATTGAGATTTCTTTAGGTACAATGGATATGGGTGCTTCTTTTAAGGAGAAATCTTTTGATGATTCAATTATATCAAAAGAGGAATCCATTGCAGATGTGTTAGATGAAATAACTTCTAATACTGTTATGGATGAGTTGCCTGTAATTGATAATGTTGAAATCTCACCAGTAGAAACTAAAGAAGAAGATGGTGAAAATGGTTCAGAAGAAAACACTTTTGTGATAGGGGACTATAATGAAATTCATGAAGAACCAGAAGTAGTTGAAATAGAAGAACTATAAAAAGCACAATTTTGATGTGCTTTTTCTTTTTATTTTAAAGAACTGATTTATAAGTCTTAATGTAGGGCTTTGATTTTTTCTAAAGATTTTTCTTTGGCAAGTATTTTTTATAATAACTTTCCTTTTTTTGTTTAAAAAGGAATAGTAAAGTATTCTAATCCCTTTCCTTACTTACTCGAATTTATCTTCATAGATATTGGAATTGTCAAATTCTTTGTCCATTAAAAATTCGTGAATAATTTCTTCTTGGTTTTCAACAGCAATTTCTTCAATACGATCTACACGACATTTTTGGCTAATTAATATGGCTTCAATTTTATTTACGGCATTTTCTACTTCGTCATTTACTACAACATAGTTATATTTTGGTATTTCGTTTATTTCTTTGTATGCTGTTCTAAATCTATCTATGATTTGTTCATTCGTTTCTTGTCCTCGTGCTTTAATTCTACGCTTTATTTCTTCCATGCTTGGAGCCATAATAAATATCAAAATAGTTTCAGGAAATAGTTCTTTTACCTTCCCTGCACCTTGTACTTCTATTTCTAGAATGACATCTTTTCCAGAATCTAATAATTCCTTAATTTCTGCTTTTGGGGTTCCATAGTAATTACTATTATGCACATATGCATATTCTAAAAATTCTTCTCTTTTAATCTTATTTTCAAATTCTTCTTTCGTAACAAAATAATAGTTTTTTCCGTTGACTTCTCCATCGCGCATTCCTCTAGAAGTGTAGGATATGGAAAGTGATAAATTTTTATTTCTTTGGAGCAGTAATTCAATGACTGCTCCTTTTCCGGCACAAGTTGTTCCGGAAATGATAATTAAACTGCCTTGTTTCTTTTCTTTAATCATATATTATAAATCCCTTTCTTTGTGTGCCTATTATAGCATGTATATTAAAAAAACAAAAGTTAGAAAATCTATTGGAATTCATTTTCTTTTTTAGTATAATAACTAGGCAGTTAAGGGGGACGTGTTTATGGATTCTTTGGAAGTTTATCGTAATTTTAAAATGGCTGATGTTAAGTTTTCAGAATATGTAAGCCAGATGCGTACTGCTGATTCTTTGGAAAGAAAAGTAGAAATTTTAAAGTCAGTTTATGCTTATATGAAAGAAATAGGCCCTTCTTTTTACAAAGGCAAGAGTGGCTTTTATACGTTATATTCTAAAACTTTGCTTTCTTATGTTTCTTTTTTAGAATCTAAATTAGGAGAAGCCTTTATTATAAATTTTTATACTCAATATGATGAGAAGAATGCTTTTATTTTACCAGATTTTCATGATGCTACTGCTATTTTAAATTGGATGGTTGCTAAAACTCGTTATGCTTTAATAGACGAATTAAAAAAGAGTAGTCAATTTAATGGAAATATTGATTGTTGTAGTTTAGAAAATTATTGTGTTTTTGCTAATGAAATGATTGTTTCTTTGTGTGAAAATAATTCTATTTTAGCCTATGAAATTATTTTAGAACCAGGATTTAAAACAAATTCATTATTATGTAATGGATACGGAAAGCATTGTTTTACTATTGTAAAAATTTATAATCAATTTTATTTAGTAGATTGTACTTATAGCCAATTTTTTCTATTAAAACGCTGTTTGTTAGAAAGAATTGGTGTTCCTTTACTTCTTCCTAATTATGCGGGAACTTTTATGGTGATGAAAGAGGATAGGAAAAGCATAGCGGAAGAAATTATCCGAAATGGCTTTGTTTTATTAACAAATGATGTTTTAAAGGCTTATTTAGATGGTTTTGCTATTTCATATCGTAATGGATTGTATTATGAAAAAACACAGGATTTCTCTTATACAACCAATTACTCTGAGGAGGATTATATTCGTTTTTTAAAAGGATATGACACACAAATAAATCAAGAAGGTGAAATAGTTTTAGGACTTCAAAAAAGACCTTTGAGAATTGATAATCTATAAAAATTTCCCTTTACTTTAAATCTTATAATCGTTATAATGTTTATGAAAGTGAGGTATATAAAATGGAATTGAAGGGAAGTAAAACAGAAGCCAATTTAATGGCGGCATTTGCTGGTGAAAGTCAAGCAAGAAATAAATATACGTATTATGCTTCTAAAGCAAAAAAAGAAGGTTATGAACAAATTGCTGCTATTTTTGAAGAAACGGCTAATAATGAAAAAGAACATGCTAAACTTTGGTTTAAAGCATTACATGATGGAGATGTACCAGATACATTAACTAACCTTAAAGATGCTGCCACTGGTGAAAATTATGAATGGACAGAAATGTACAAAGAATTTGCTAGTACTGCTAGAGATGAAGGATTTAGTGATATTGCAAACCTATTTGAAATGGTAGGAGAAATAGAGCGTCAGCATGAAGAAAGATACATGAAATTGGTTTCTAATATTGAAGATCATTTGGTATTCCAAAAAGGCGAAGAGCGTGTTTGGATTTGTAGAAATTGTGGACACATTTATGTAGGGGAAAAAGCACCTGTTGTTTGTCCTGTTTGTAAACATCCACAAGCATTCATGGAACTTAAAGCAGAAAATTACTAAGAAAAAGTACAAAAAAGTGCTTTTTTTTTGGTTTTATGGTATAATACGCCATAGGAAGAGGGGGATTTGTATGCCTAAGAAAGAAGTATCAAAAAAAGAGGAAGAAACCATCAAGAAAGATGTAGTAAAAGAAATTAAAGACAAGGTATTAAGTGAAGTAAATAAAGAAATTAAAAATTCTATTATGGAGAATACTAAAAAATATAAAGAAGATTTGAGAGTAGAACTTTTAGAAGATGTCAATAGCGAAGTAGCAGACCTTGTGAAAAAGGAAGAAAAACGTATTTTAAAAGGCAAAAATGCTTCTATTTTTAAAAGAGATGTCATTATTTCATTGCTTTTTGCTCTTATTTTGTATTTTGGATATTGTTTATATGATGTAAAATATTTTAATTTTATGAAATCTGAATGTGAAAGAAACGGGAACTGTTCTATTACGGAAAATAATAGTAATCTTAATGGTGAAAACAAAGAACAAGTTTCAGAAATTGTTAAAGATAAAGATTGGTATATAGAACATTTCGGAGATTTACTTGAGAAAACTAAACTTTCTTTGAACGCAGATAGTGTGAGTGCTTATTATTTATATAGTACTGACCGCAAGGTAAGCGAAATGAAATCTAGTATTCTTTTGAATTTAGCCTATAATTCATTAAGTTCTAAGAGTATTAAAACAAATTCTGTAAATATTACCGTAGAAGGTGAAGAGTTGAAAAATGCTTTTGAAGCGTTATTTGGTTCTTTAGTAAATTACAAACCAACTTCTTTTAGTTATAATTGTTTGAATTTTAAATATAGTGAAGATAAGGATCGTTATACAGCAGAGAATAATAAATGTGAAACTTCTAATAATAAGATTTTAGAAGAAATAGAAGATATGTATGAAGAAGGAGATGTATTATACATTATCACAAATGCCACTATTTACAATGAGAGTGAAAATAGTTTTTATACTTTCGATAATTTATATGAGCCAGAAGTAACTGGTGTTACAGAAAATGATGTTAAAGAAAATGCTAGAAGATTAAATCGTTATCAATATCAATTTAAAAAGAATGAAGATGCATATTATTTAGATTCTATTATTAAACTTAAATAGTAAAATTAAATTTTAATGAACATAAAAGAATAAAATGGGGACTAATATAAAAATAATTTTTAGTTTATATAGAGGTCGTCATTATGGGTAATGTAAAAAAGAAAACAAAGAAATCAATTAAGAAAATCAAGCAAAATCACACAAAAATTTATCCTGTTCGTTTTATTTTCATTAGTTTTTTTATAGTGTCAGGAATTATGTTTTTCTCTCATTTTTGGATAGAGAGTACTTATAGTAAAGAAGATTGGGGACAAGTGTATTATAACTATTTGTTGGATAAGAAAGAGGAAGTTGTTTTACCAGAGGAATCAGAAGAGCATACCATAAAGTTTTATTCTGTAAAAGAAGTTGAAAATCCAGTGATGGTTTTGCATTATCAGATTAATGGGAAACAGTATGCGAATGTTTATTTTATTGCAGATAAAAAAGTAAACTCTATTATTTATGAAGAACCTGTTGATATAGAATTTTTATACAATGTAGAAAAGAATGAGAGCGATTATTATCTTCATATTTATCATGAGGAAGAAGAGTATTTTGAATCTATCTCTCATGAAATAAAAGAGCGTATAGAAGATTCGGTGCTTGATATAGAAAATCCTGGATATGAATATATTTTTAGTGAAGAAGATAGAACAACTGTTAAAGATGTATTTGGAAATATTGTTACTTTTTCTGAATCGGAAGAAGTATTCATAAAACCAGATTTAGAAGAAAAAGAGGGATTACAATTTTCTTTGGATATGGATCCATAGAAATTGAAAGAAACCATTAAAAATTCGATTCAAAATTATGAATTAGAAAATAAAAGTATTCAAAATAATTTAGAGGAAAAAATAGCAAAAAAAATAGAAGAAGTACAGAATCGCAAAAAGGAAGTCGAGCAAATAAAGTCTTCTAATGCAAAAGAAAAAAGTAGCGTAGAAAGTACTTATAAAAAACTGCGTGGGGTTTGGAAAGAAGAAAATGGAGATTTTTATATAGAGTTTACTACTAAGAAAAAGAAAAAATGGTTTAATTCAGGGTGGTTTTCTTCTGGTAAATATATTTCTGGTTATATAACAGATTTTAAGAAAATAGGAAAGTCTATGTATCAATTTACTGTTTCTTCTGAAAAATGGAATATAGATGTTTCGAAAATTAAAAATAAAAAAATAAAAATTGGAAATATTACCTATACTTACATTAAAAAGTCTTAATATTGTTAAAGAATTGTAAAGAAAATGGCTTGTTTATCTAAATATTTGTGCTATAATGTGAGTAATAAAACGTTTGAAAGTATATATTTTAAGTAGGTTGTATTACTTCTTAAAAAGAGATTGGGTATGATACGCTGGAAGTATCCAAAGATAAGAATACAAACGAATTTCACTATACTTGAGTTTGAATCGTAATGTATGCGTTAAATCTAAAAGAGTGCTAGAATTCTTTTCTAGAATTTGGGTGGTACCGCGGAATATGTTTTTTCGTCCCTTACAAAAATATTTTGTAGGGGATTTTTTATGTTGAATTTAAGATTGAAGGAGAAATAAAATGAAAGATAAAATTGCTTTGGTTACGGGAGGAACAAGTGGCATTGGAAAAGAAATAGTGAAACAATTGTTATTGGAAGGCTGTTTCGTATTTGTGAATTTTGGACATAGTGAAGAAATAATGTACGAAGCCAAGAAAGAATTTAAAGAAATCAGTAAAAACTTTAAATGTATAAAAGCAGATGTTAGTAAGGAACAAGAAGTTTATGAAATGTTTGAAACAGTAAAAGAAAAGTTTGGTAAGTTAGATTATTTAGTAAATAATGCAGGAATGAACATAGATTGTTTTATTGAAGATTTGGATATAGATGGTTTTCGAAAAGTGCTTGATGTAAATTTAGTAGGCAAAGTGATATGTACAAAGTTTGCAATACCACTTCTTAAGAAAAGTGAAAATGCAAGCATTGTAAATATAGCGTCTCGTTTAGGAACAAAACCTTGTGAAGAAGCAAGTGCTTATTGTGCCAGTGAAGCAGGAATAATTAATTTTACGAAAGTAAGTGCTTTAGAACTTTCTAAATATAAAATAAGAGTAAATACTATAAGCCCAAGTTTAACAAGAACACCTCTTGCTTTAGCAGGTTGGACAGAAAAAGAGATAGAAGAACAAATGAATAATAATCCTATGTATCGTTTAGGAGAACCCATAGATATTGCTAATGCGACTTTATTTTTACTTTCTGATAAAGCAAGTTATATTAATGGAGAAAATTTAAATGTTAATGGTGGAATATTATTGAAATAAATGTTAAAGAAGGGTGTTTGGATAAGATGAATAATTTATTAGAAAAAGATGTCGAAAGAGAAGGTAAATTAATAAATGAATTATATACAGAAATATCTTCTATTATTCTTAAAAATAAAGAAAAAATGACATATCAAATCAATGATACATTAGTAAATACTTATTTTTTAATAGGAAAAATAATTGTGGAAAATGAGCAAAATGGGAATATACGTGCAATATATGGGAAAGAATTACTTAAAAAATTGTCTAAGAAATTGACAGAAAAATTTGGCAGTGGTTTTAGTATTTCAGGTTTATATAATATGAGACTTTTTTATAGCAAATATAAGAATTTCCAACCACTGGCTAGAAATTTAAGTTGGAGTCATTATTGTTATTTAATTTATATAGAAGATGACGATGAAAGAGCGTTTTATGAAAAAGAATGTATTAATTCAAAATGTTCTAAAAGAAAAATGGAATACGCTTTAGGGGGTCTTTCTAATAACGTTTTTGCTTCTACTTACACTTTCTATATTCCCAATAAAGAACAACTCATTAATGAAATTGAAAAAGCATTGAAGGAGAATGACAATTTTGAAAGTAAAAGTAATTAGTGTTTTTGCAGGATTGGGAAAAACATACGTAGGAAAAAAGTATAAAAACGTTTGTGATTTACAGAGTTCTCCTTATCGTTATGATTATCGTGGTGTAAATTTTAATGATTATGAAAAATTAAAATATGCAGGTGAAAAGAATGTAAATCCTGAATGGCCAAATAATTATGTTGCGGCATTAAAGTCTGCAATGGAAAATTATGATATTGTTTTAGTTCCATCTAATGAAGATATTCGCGCTTTACTTTTGAGTAATAAAATACCATTTATGTTTGTACTTCCTACTTTAGATAGTCGTGAAGTTTTATTGGAAAGATATAAAAAAAGAAATAATAATGAAAAATTAATAGGTGAAGTTTTAAATTATTTTGATAATTGGAGCAGAGAACAAAAAGATTATCCTTATCCAATTTATGTATTAGAAAAAAATAAATATTTAGAAAATTTTTTGCTAGATTTAGAGTTAGTAAAGGAGGAATAAATATGGCAAAGTTATGTATTATACGAGAAATAAATTCTGCTCATGGAAAACATATTCATGGACATACCTTTAAAATAGAAATAGATTTTCAAGATAAACTGGTGGATAACATGGTAGGGAATCTAGATTTTCATATTATTGAACCTAAAATAGATGAAGTTATATCTATATTAGACAAGAAGTATTTAGATGAATTTATAACACCAAGAGCAACAATTGAAAACATTGCAATTTATATTATAAAGAACTTACAAGAGTTTGATAATTTGTACTCAGTGAAAGTTTGGGAAGGACCAACAAAATATGTTGAAATTTTTAAGGAGGAGATAGAATGAAAGAGAAAGTAGAACAAATAAAAAGGGAAGCCGAAGATAAAATAAGTAAGGCAGAAAACTTAAAAGAAATCAATGAAATTAAGGTGACTTATTTAGGAAGGAAAGGGCCAATAAGTGAACTAACAACGCACTTAAAAGAGTTGGATAATGAAGGAAAAAAAGAGTTTGGGAAAGTTTTGAATGAATTAAAAACGGAGATTAGTTCGAAAATAGAAGAGAAAATCAAATATTATGAAGAGGCAGAAATTAGAGAAAAACTAGAAAAAGAACAAATTGATATTACTTTGCCTGGAACGAAGATGCCTGTTGGGGCTCCTAATATTTTAGAAAAGATTATTGAAGAAGTAGAAAGTGTCTTTATGTCTATGGGTTATGATGTTGTCGATGGACCAGAGGTAGAAGAAGATAAATTTAACTTTGAACTTTTAAATATTCCAAAAGGACATCCAGCAAGAGACGCGCAAGATACGTTTTATTTGAAAGAGGAAGAAATATTGCTTCGTAGTCAAACTTCTCCAGTGCAAGCAAGAACGATGTTGCGTGCTGGTGGTGATACTCCAATTCGTATGATTTGTCCTGGTAAGACTTATAGAAGGGATGACGATGATGCTACTCATTCTCATCAATTTATGCAAATAGAAGGCTTGTTAGTTGACAAAGAAGTCAGTCTATCAGATTTAAAAGGAACGATGGATGTCGTATTTAAAAAGTTGTTTGGGGAGTCTTGCGAGACAAGATTTAGACCAAGTTATTATCAATTTACAGAACCATCTGTTGAAACGGATATTTCTTGCTTTGTTTGTAAAGGAAAAGGTTGTAGTTTGTGTAAAAATTCTGGTTGGATTACAGTAAGTGGAGCAGGGATTGTTCACCCTAATGTGTTAAGAAACTGTGGTTATGATCCAAGTATATGGACAGGATTTGCTTTTGGTTTTGGGGCAGAGCGACTTGCAATGCTTAAGTATGGCATCAGCGATATTAGAACGTTTTACCAAACAGATTTACGTGAGTTAAGCGTGTTTGATAGAGAGGAGAAAGACAATGATTAGTTTAGAGTGGGTAAGTGATTACGTAGATATTACAAATGAAGATTTACAAGAGTTAGCAGTAAAAATTACGAAAGCGGGAATTAATGTTGAAAAAGTCATTACGAATCATATTGACCATTTAGTAGTTGGAGAAGTGTTAGAATGTAGTAATCACCCTGATAGCGACCATTTGCATGTATGTGAGGTTCGTATTAGTGATGAAGAAACTTACCAAATTGTTTGTGGGGCTTCTAATGTTCGTAAAGGAATAAAGGTGATTGTTGCCCTTCCTGGTGCCGTTTTGCCTGGAGATTTTGAAATAAAGAAAAGTAAAATACGTGGAGTAGAATCTAACGGAATGATTTGTGCACTATTTGAACTTGGTGTAGAAGAAAAAACAGAAGAGAATTACAACAAAGGAATTCATGAGTTAGAAGAAAATGCACCTGTTGGAGTAGACGCTTTAAAATATTTAGGATATGACGATACTTTATATGAATTAGATATTCATAAACATAGAAACAACGATTGCTATTATCATATTGGTTTTGCTTATGAAATTGCTTCTATTTTGAATAAAGAAGTGACTTTGCCTAATCGTGATTTTAAAGAAGATAGTGACTCTATCAACAATCATTTCTCTTTAAAAGTTGAAACCGAAAAATGCCCATTTTATTTAGCCAAGATGGTAAAGAATGTAAAACTAAAAGAGTCACCTGATTTTATTAAAAAAAGATTAATTGCAGCCGGAATGCGTCCTATTAATAATGTTGTGGATATTTCGAATTACGTTATGCTTGAATTTGGACAACCTTTACATTTTTTTGATAAAGATAAACTAGGGGATAAAATTGTTGTTCGTGATGCTAAAGAAAATGAGGAGATTACAACTTTAGATAATAAAGAAAGAGTTTTAAATTCAAGTGATATTGTAATTACAGATGGTGAAAAACCAGTTTGTATTGCAGGAGTTATGGGTGGGTTAAATACAGATGTGGATGACTCAACACAAAATATTTTAATTGAAAGTGCTATTTTTGACGCCGTAAGTATTCGTAATACGGCAAGTCATTTGAATTTAAAAAGTGAAGCTAGTATTCGTTATGGGAAAGGTTTAAGTTATGAGTATACCGAGATGGCGATTGAAAGAGCGTGTCATTTGCTAGAGAAATATGCAGACGCAACCATTTTAAGGGATACTGTTTCTCATGATGTGATTGATAAAACACCTAAAATAGTTACGTTTAAAGCAAGTGATGTAAATCGTATGCTTGGGATTGTTATTGATACAAATATGATGGAAGTAGAGTTAAAACGTCTTGGTTTTTCCTATACCTTAGATAAAGATGTATTTACTGTAACCATACCTAGTAGAAGATTAGATATTGATGCCAATATTAATGATATTGCAGAAGAAATTGGTAGACTTTATGGTTATCATAATTTAGTTTCAACATTACCAAAAGGAGTAGCACGTCGTGGAGAATATGTTGGAGATGTTAAAATCAGGAAATTGATTAGCAAGCGTTTAAGAACGCTTGGATTAAACGAGTGTAAAACATATACGTTAACAAGTCCAGATATGGCTTCTATGTTTAAATACGATGAACGTGAAAATTTAGTGTTACCAAATGCTATGAGTGTTGATAAGAGTGTACTTCGTACAAGTTTACTTCCTTCTTTACTAAATACGTATGAATATAACAAAAAGAGAAATGTAAAAGATGTCATGCTTTATGAAATTGCCAAAACATACAATAGTAATTTTGAGGAAATGACCAAAGTAGCAATCCTTATGAAAGGAAATTATATTTTAAATGAATGGCAGAGTACAGTTGTAAAAGTGGATTTTTATTTGCTAAAAGGAATTGTTGAAAATCTACTTGATTATTTAGGCTTTAAAAATCGTATTTCTTTTGTACGAGAAAGTATTAATAGTCTACATCCTGGTATTAGTGCAGGTATTTATTTGGATAGAGAAAAAATTGGCGTAATAGGTAGAATTCATCCAAGTATGAAAAAGGAAGAAATCTATGTTTGTGAACTTTCAATGAAAGCATTATATAATGCTAATGTAAAACCAATTAAATACAAAGAAGCAAGCAAGTATCCAGAGATTATTAAAGATGTAGCCTTTATTGTGGATAACTCTATTGATAGTGAAACTATTAAAAATGTCATTAAAGCGAGTGGCAAGAGAATGCTTGATAGTGTAGCAGTTTTTGATTTATATCCAAATATAGAAGAAGGAAAGAAATCCATTGCGTATAAATTAGTATTTAAAGATTCTACTCGTACTTTGGAAGAAGAGGAAGTTATGGAAGTCTTTAATGCAATTATTAAACGTGTAGAAAGCGAATGCAATGCTGTTTTAAGAGATAAGTAATTGTCTCTTTTTTACTTTTAGAATGTCAATTTTTAATAAATTCTATAAAGACATACTATATTTTTGTGTTATGATACTACTGGGTGTAAAAATATGAGTGATGTAATGGATGAAGTAATGGATATTTTAAATGAAGATGGTTCAAAAACGGGCAAATGGGCAACAAAAAGTGAGATTTACCTAAAAGGATATTGGTATCGGGCAGTACATATTTGGATTATTAACGATAAGCATGAACTTTTAATGCAAAAGAGAAATCCATTTAAAAAGACATTTCCTAATTTGTGGGCATTATCTTCAGCAGGACATGTATTAAAAGGTGAAACGAGTTTAGAATCTGGAATACGAGAATTAAAAGAAGAGTTAAATATTGATATAAAGCCAGAACAGTTGGAATATTTGTTTACTATAAAAAGAGAACAAAACTACCATGATTCTGTTTTAAGAGTGTTTGATGATGTATATTTACTTCCCTGGAATGTGGATGTAAATCATACCAAATTGCAAGTAGAAGAACTTACTGATATAAAATATGTATATTATAAATATTTACAGTCTATTTTAGAAAATAAAGATAAGAATTATGTTCCCTTATCAGAAGAACATGAGTGTTTATTTTCTATTTTAAATCGGCGTTATGAATGAGGAAGTTCTTTTTTTATTTCTTGGAAAGAGTTCAAATTGACTTATATCTTAATTTTTGGTAATATAACAATCAATTTGAGAAAGGGGATTTTGTTATGAAAATCAAAGATAGTAAAACAAAATACATGAAAATGGATAGAATTATTCAAGTTGGAGTTGTATCTTTAGGGGCAATGTTAGTCACTGGTGTTGCAGTAGAGGTGGATAAACAAAAGGAAATAGAAAAAATAGAATTATTTGATGGAAGTGACACAAAAAATCAAGGGGTACTTCGTTCTTATAATAAATATACAGGAGAGTATGAAGCAAATGACTTATTCAATGAAGATTATGTTCCAATTGGAGAACAATTAATGAGGGATGTTTATCTCATTGGAACAAAGTTGGAAACGAAAGAAGGAACTCCTATTTATAATTTAGAAGATTTAGATAAGCCTTTAAAATCAACTTATTCTAATGAATATTTAAACCAAAGTAATGGTGCTGCTGTTTATTTAGATGAAAATGGAAATAAAGTAATTGCAGATACTGATTATAAGATTATAGAGTGTAATGGTATGGGTTATCAACATTTTGGGTATTTGCTTTTAAATGAAAATTCTAAAAATAAATGGGATTATGAAGGCGTTTATAAAAAAGAAAGTGTTTATAAGACTTCTGAACATAAAGAAAAAGATATTTTTGGGGATTTAGAATTGGAATCTGATTCTATTAGTTGGTATACTTGGACAGAAGATCAAGTATCAGATTTGGTTATTCGTGGAGAATATGGTAATGGTGAAGAAAGAAAGCAGCGTTTAGAAGAAGCAGGCTACAACTATGAAAACATACAATCTTTAGTAAACCTTAAATCTTTTAATCAAGATTACACTGTATACGCTTCTGAATTTATCTTTGATTCTGACAAGTTTTTTCCTGATAATTCCTTATTAGGTCGTTTTCCAACGTATGTGTTTTCTGATACAGGAACTTTAGAAATAAATGGTTCTTTTGTTAACTATTTAGATGAAAATGGAGATTTACGAACCTCTTATTATGATGTCAATGGAGAGTTACTATCTGATTTTGAGGATAAAGAACAAGGATATGCAAGATAAATCTATAAGGGAAAACCTTATAGATTCAGATTGTTGACAAAGTGATATGTTCATAAAGAATGTATCGCTTTTTGTTTGC